>JBOGKI010000194.1:0-7989 GCA_050745605.1 Terriglobia bacterium
GCTCCGCCCCATCGCCACGGCACCTTTGCTGCCTCTTTCCACCAAACTTCTTATGGTGCGTGAGCTCTTCATTCGGGCCACCGGCGATTCTGAGCGTGGCAAGGAGGATGAATCCGTCGCGCAGTTCGTCCGGCGGCATTTTGGCCGGCCGATGCTGGAGAACATTGTCGATCCACTGCTGAGTGGTGTCTACGGAGGAGATTCCGAGTTCCTGAGTATGCGCTCCGTTCTGCCACGCTTCTGCACGATGGAGAAGGGACAGGGCAGCCTGATTCGTGCCATCCTCCGCGCTAGGGCCCGTGCGCCCCGAGCATCTTCCTCACGTCCTATCTTCACAACGCTCCGTAGCGGCTTGAGCGAGATGATTGCCCGGCTCACGCCGCCGGCTCAGCCTGGCGAGTCTCCAACTGAGAGCCGGGTTTGGCTTCAAACGCCCGTGGCAAAAGTGGAGAGCAAGGCCGCCGGTCATGCCGGGATAGGGCAAGCACCACGCTACACGATTCGGTTTGATGACGGCAGGTCACTCGAGGCCCATGCCATCATCCTGGCATTACCAGGCTATGAGTGCAGCCGCCTTCTTACGCCGCTCGATGGTGCGCTGGGCGCGGCCTTGGGCGAGATTTCCTGCAGTTCAGCCCTGACCGTTGCTCTGGCTTTCGACGAAGCCGTACAAATACCCCCCGGTTTCGGCTTCCTAGTTCCGAAAAAGGAGGGGCGGCGAATGCTGGCCTGCACTTTCGTTCATCAGAAGTTCAACCACCGAGCGCCGCCTGGCAAGGCCCTGCTGCGGTGTTTTTTCGGCGGGGCAGGGAATGAGCGCGTTCTCGAGATGGACGACAGGGAAGTTGTTTCGCTGGCGCAAAAGGAACTAAAAGAGATTCTGGGCCTTCGTGCCGAACCTTTATTCCACCGAGTCTATCGCTGGCCGCGCGCCATGCCGCAGTACAACGTGGGGCATGAAAAGCGGCTGGCTGCGATCCAGGAAAGCAAGAAGAACTTACCTGGAATATTCCTTGCCGGGAACTCCTACTCCGGTATCGGCATTTCCGATTGCATCCGAACCGGAAAAGCGGCTGCGCAGGAAGCTATACAATATCTTTCCGCCACCCGCTGAATTTCAATGCTGTTGTAACAGCGGTCTATGACCGTCGAAAACCCGGCGGTGCCTCCCAGGGTAGACTCCGACCGCCGCTACAGACGCACTTATTGCAACGCGCTCTGCATGAACGCCCCAACATTTTGCTTGAGCTTGGCAAGCGACTGATTCCGAATATAGATCATGTGGCCGGCCTCGTAATAACCCGTTGTAATGTTCGAACGAAGCGCAGAAGGAAGATTGAGGTGGTCCAGCGTGTACTCAACGGCGAAAAACGGAGTCGCGAGGTCAAAACGGCCCATAGCTACATAAAGCTTCATGTAGGGATTTTTTACGAACGCCGAACGCAGAGCGTCGAATGTTTCCGGGAAACCCTGTCCGGCTGAGCCCCAGTCCCAATGTTTGACCCCGCCGCCGAGGATGTAGTAAACCTCGTCGGTCTTATATCCCAGCTTGCTGCGCACATAGTTGCCAAACGTGGAAGTGAACGGAGGGCGGACCGCCGCTTCGCTCGGATCGTAGTCCGGCCGTTCGGCGACGCCCGAGCGGTCGTAGCCGGTGAATCGGCTATCCAGACGGCCCACCGTCTCGCCCTCGCCCCGCAGGAGCTCGGCGCGGAATTGCCCTCCGTTGATCCGTAGATTGCATCGGTCAATATAGGTCTTGGGGAGTCCGGTGTAGCGCGCCAGATGATCGATAACGTCCGCGCGCTCCTCGGCGGTCAGTTGATCGCCCTGGGCAAGCGCCTCCATGTACTTGGTCACAGCCCATGGCTCGACCTCGGCGATGGTCTTATCGAGGTTCTGCTCAAGATCCGGCGTCAGTTTTTTGTAATACCACGCGGTGGCGGTGTAAGTGGGAAGATAAAGAACGTAGGGCAGGTCATTGCCCCGCGTGAATTGAAGAGTCTGGAAGTTTAAGACGGTGGAGATGAGAATCACCCCGTTGAGCGCAATGCCATGGTCCATCAAGTATCCTGAGAGACCCGCGGCGCGCGTCGTCCCATAGCTTTCTCCTGCCAGAAACAGCGGCGAAGTCCAACGCTGGTAACGGGTGAGGTAAAGACGGATGAACTCGCCGACGGATGCGATGTCGGCCTTCACGCCCCAGAAATTCTTTTGGTATTCCTTTTTAGTGGCGCGGCTGTACCCGGTGCCAACCGGATCGATGAAGACCAGGTCTGTCAGGTCCAGCCAGGTGTCTTGATTGTCGGCCAAATGAAAAGGCGGATGAGGCATCTTGCCGTTGGGCAGCAGCGCCACGCGCTTCGGTCCGATCGCCCCAAGGTGCAACCAGACTGAGGCGGAGCCCGGCCCTCCATTAAAGGCGAAAGTGAGCGGCCGGTGCGCGGGATCAGGAGGATTGTCGAGCGTGTAGGCTACGAAGAAAATATGACCCGTGGTTACGCCGTCTTCATTGAGGATAGGAAGCTCACCCGTCGTCGCGACGTAATTGAGGGCCCGCCCAGCGACGTGAATTTGATGGTGAGTGACCACCGGCGGTTTTTCGACTTGCGGTTGGGGCTTTTCTTCTTTCGAAGGCGGTTTACCGGAATTTGAAGTTGCTGCCTGCGGCGAGTCAGGGTTTTGAGCCGGGGCAACCACCGGCTGGCCGGGAAGGAGAAGAAAAATGCAAAGTACGGCAAGAATACTCAAGCGGCGCATCAGACAAACCTCCATTCCAAGAGCCGGAATATTGACACCGCCGCCAGCCCTGCACAAGAGAAAAATTCCTTACTGGAGCGGCGGTCTACGACCGACGAAGCCCTCCAGATATTAAGACCGGCGGTCATGGACCGCTACAGAAGCCGTTGTCACACAGTATCAGCGGCCACGGCGCGGGAAAACAGACGCCGTCTGCCCTCTGCGTGATATAAATGCAGGGCGGGAGGTGAGGATGAGGACCGGATATTTGAGGAGCCTGATCATTGGGCTTATCACCTTTGCGTCGCTGGCAGGGGTTGCCGCTCCTGCTTGCGGTTGGGAAAAAGAGCCGCTCGCCGTCTATCACCAGCGCCGCGCCCGCCTGGTGCCGGAAACGGGTGATGGCGTGGTGGCGCTCTTCGGCTCCGGAGAGCAGGACGTCGCGGCGTCCGTGACGACCTTCCGCCAGAATGAGAACTTCTACTACCTCACCGGCTGGAACCAACCCGGAGCCATGCTGCTGCTGGTGCCCAAGCCCCGCACCCGCGAGAACAAGGACCAGCCGGCGGAGCTTGGCGAGGAGATTCTCTTCATTCCACCCCACGACTACCGGGCAGAGCGCTGGAATGGTCCCGTCCTGGGCCCGGATGATGCGGACGCCACGGCTCTGACGGGTTTCGCTACCGTGGAAAGCACCACGAGATTTCACTCTGAGCTGCAGAAGGCTCTGCGGGACTTTCCCAAGCTCTACACGGAGCTCACGGTACAACCGGAAAGTGGTGAAGACTGTTTCCAAAAGCAGGAAGTGGCCGACCTTCGCAAGATCGCGCCGCTCGCCAAACTTGAAGATGTGCGGCCTTACCTTACGGAAATGCGCGAAATGAAATCGCCCACGGAAATCGCCTTGATCCGCAAGGCCGTTGCGGCGTCGGTGGCCGGTCAGCTTGCGGCAATGAAAGCGGTGCAGCGTGGTGTGTGGGAATATCAGATCGCGGCGTTGATGAAATATGAATTTGAGAAGCGCGGCTGCGAGTGGCCTTCCTACCCGCCCATTGTCGGTTCCGGCTTTTATTCGACGGTGCTGCATTACGACGAAGATTCCCACCAGATGATGGATGGCGATGTGGTGGTGATGGACGTGGCCGGTTCTTACAGCGGCTATGCCAGCGATATCACGCGCACGCTTCCCGTGAATGGACATTTCACGCCGCGGCAGTTGGAGATTTATAACATTGTTCTAGGCGCCCAGGCGGCCGCGATCGCCGCCGCAAAGCCGGGAATGATGATGGTGGGCCGCGGCAAAAATAGCCTCTATAAAATCGCTTACGATTACATCAATAGCCACGGAAAAGATCTGCACGGGAAATCGCTGGGTCAATACTTCATCCACGGGCTCGGCCACTCGGTGGGACTGAACGTTCACGATCCGATGAACTATGTGGAACCTCTCCGGCCCGGCATGGTGGTCACGATGGAGCCCGGCGTTTACATTCCTGAGGAAAAGATCGGGGTGCGCATTGAGGATATGATTCTGATAACGCCGGATGGCGCGGAAGTCCTGACCCTGGCTTTGCCCAAGGACCCTGGGCAGATCGAGAGGATAATGGCAGGTGTTTGAAGTGCCAGGCGCATCTTTGGATACCTGCCGTATCCATTGAATACTCCTGTCACGTTTCCACGATACCGAACGTATATCCCGTGGAAGAGCGCAACGGGTCATGGAGACGACGTTGGCTGAAGGAATTGCAAGGGGACTGGAAACCTTGTCACGCACCGCTGAAGCAACGGAACAACCGGTGAGCGAGACTCTGTGGCCGGCATCGAGCTTTGAGGAGATCTTCCTGGAGCACTACGGGCGGATCGTCGCGGCGCTCCATCGTCTGCTCGGCGACCGCAGCCGCGCCGAAGAACTGGCCAGCGAAGTCTTCTGGAAGCTTTACCGGCGGCCCTTGCCACCGCGCCAAGACGGGAACATCGGCGGTTGGCTTTACCGGGCAGCGATGAACCTGGGCATTGATGCCTTGCGAGCCGCAGCGCGACGCAAGGAGTATGAGCTGCAGGCGGGGCGGATTCAGGCGGAGACTCAGTCACCGCCAACCCCGCTGGACCAAGTCCTGCGGGAGGAGCGAAGTAAACAAGTGCGGGCCACGCTCGCCCGCATGAAGCCCGCGCAAGCGCAGATCCTCTTGCTGCGCTCAACCGGGCTTTCCTATCAGGAGCTCGCCGCCGCTCTGGGGCTGGCGCTTGGCTCCGTCGGAACCCTGTTGAACCGCGCGGAGATCGAATTTCAAAAGAAATACCAACAGCGTTACGGACGCGAGGAGGAACTATGATCTGCCTGACGGATAGCTTGTTGCGTGCCAGGATGGATGGCGAGTTGGCCCCGGAGCAGCTCGAGGCCGCGGAGCGGCATCTTGCCGCCTGCGAGGGCTGCCGGAAGCGGGCGGGGACCTTGGCCCGGCGGTCGGGCGAAGTGAAGGACCTCTTTGGTTCACTTTCTCCACTCCCGGGCGAGAATCTGCCCAACGTCCAGGCGGCGCTTGCGCAGTTCGCGGCCGGGCATTACCCGGATCCGGCCGCCGGGCCAGGGGGGCGGAGCCTCTTTTCTCCCAAATGGCGCCCGGCCTGGGGAGCACTGGCCGCAGCCGTCGGGATCGCCGTGATTTTCAGTTTCGCCCCTGCCCGGAGTTGGGCGCAGCGCATGCTTTCCAGGTTGCGCGTCCAGAAGGTTGCAGTCGTCACCATCAATCCGGAAGTCCTGGATGCTGAGAACCCGGGCGGCCGAACCGCGCAGATGATGGACAAGTTGCTTTCAGACCAGATCGTTGAAACCCGAAAATCGGGCAAGCCGGTTCCCGTTCCGAATGCGGCGGCCGCAAGTAAGATGACGGGTTTCGACGTCCGGCTGCCCCGCGTCCGTTCCGATTCTCCCAAAATGATGGTGGGAGGGGAGCAGGCCTTCCAGATGACGCTTGACCGCAACCGGCTGCAATCGATTCTGGACGAGGCCGGACGTTCCGATCTCCAGCTTCCCGCCAACGTGAATGGTTCGGTGGTGGCGGTGCAAATTCCGTCCACCGTTTTTGCGGCTTACGGGAATTGTCCGGCCCCGCGCAGGGGAAATACCTCTTCTCCTCGCGATGACGCCGCTACCGCTCCGGCCAATTGCCAGCTCTTTATCCAGGTGCCGAGCCCGACGGTCGCGGTCCCGCCCAATCTGAACGTTGCCCAGCTTGCGGAAATCGCTCTGCAATTCGCGGGAATGAGCCAGCAACAAGCCGCGGACTTCACGAAGACAGTGGACTGGACATCCACGCTGGTGGTGCCCGTGCCGGCGCGCGCCGCCTCCTACCAGACGGTTCCGGTGGATGGCGTGGACGGCACGCTGATCCAGACCTATGGTTCGCGCCGCAGCCATATGGGAAACTACACGCTCCTCTGGGTGAAGAACGGCATTATCTATTCACTGGCCGGCGCCAAAGATCCCGAGGCAGCGATGGCTTTCGGCGACTCGCTCTATTAAAACACCTTGTGGTCATCACCGCACCCGCCGCATCTCGAGCGACGGGTGCGGACCCATTTGCTTCCCTGAAACGCAATTCATGTTATCGTCATGCGCAGGGTGCTTTCTGCTTGCGGGAAGGCTGGCAAGCACCTGTACGGCACTGCGGGCACGGAGGATCAACCCCCATCGATTCCGGAAATTTCGCGATCCAGACTCGCGGCCTTCGCAAGGTGTATGACGGCAAGGTTGCAGTTCGCAATCTGACGCTGGACGTGCGCCGCGGCGAAGTGTTTGGATTTCTCGGGCCGAACGGCGCGGGCAAGAGCACATCCATCAAGATGCTGCTGGGACTGGTGGCGCCCACCGATGGACGGGCCTGGGTGCTGGGCCATCCGGCCGGGGATGTCCCGGCGCGCGCCAAGATCGGATTCCTGCCGGAGCACTTCCGCTTCCACGAATGGCTGAATGCGGAGGAACTGCTGCGCTTGCATGGGCGTTTGTACGGAATGCCCGCTGGCCCACTTCGGCAGCGGATTCCAGAGTTGCTGGACCTGGTCGGCCTGACCCCGCATCGCAAGAAGCGCCTGAGCGACTACTCCAAGGGTATGCTGCAGCGCGCCGGTCTGGCGCAGGCTCTGCTCAACCATCCCGACCTCATTTTCCTGGATGAACCGACCTCTGGCCTTGATCCCGTGGGCCGTTTGCTCGTGCGGGATGTCATTAGGGCGGAGCGCGAGCGCGGCGCAACGGTTTTCCTGAACTCTCACCTCCTCAGCGAAGTGGAAGTCACGTGCGACCGTGTGGCCTTTCTGAAACGGGGTGAAGTGCTCAGCGTGCGTAACCTCGGCTCGCTCATCGAGAGCGAAATTCGGGTCAGTGTGAAGGCGGGCGGCCTTTCAGAGGCGATGATGGCGGGACTGAATTCACACGTCTCTGGCGCGCAGCTCGGAGAGGGGCAACTGACCTTCCGCGTGGCCTCGAGAAGCGAATTGCCTCACATCATCCGTTACTTGGTGGAGCATGGCGCTCAAATTTTCGAGGTCACTCCCAGCCAGCCTTCACTGGAGGAGATTTTTCTCCAGATTATCGGCAAGGACAGCATTCTATGAGAGCCATTCGCGTGATTGCCGGGCTGACGTTCCGCGAGGCCGCGCGCAAGAAGCTTCTGTGGATGGCTCTCGCCGCCGGAGCGGCTTTTCTCATCCTGTTTGGTACGGGTTTGCATTACCAGGCAAAGGATCTTGCCGCCCGCTCCCACGCCATCATCCGCCGGCCGGCGCTTGAATCCATGTTGATGGTAGGCCTCTATGCGACGGACCTGCTGGCGGTGCTGATGACGGTGCTCACCTCCGTTGATACGCTCTCCGGCGAGATGGACTCGAATACTCTCCACGCGCTGGCCACGAAGCCCGTTTACCGCCGCGAGATTCTGCTGGGGAAGTGGCTGGGCCTTGCCGCCATGCTCACCGTTTATGTGCTGTTAATGACGGGAGGAATCACCCTGATCGCAAACCGCATCGCAGGGGTCCAGCCGCGTCACCTGGAGGCGGGCCTGGTCCTGATCTGGCTGGAATGTTTGCTGATGCTTTCCGTCACGCTGCTGGGTGGGACTTTCCTTTCCACGCTCACCAACGGCGTGCTGGCGCTGGGCTTGCACGGACTCGCCTTTCTGGGCGGATGGGTGGAACAGGCCGGCGCAGCTTTGCACAGTCCTCGAGCGGTGGATGTGGGCATCGTGGCCAGCC
>JBOGKI010000195.1:0-7989 GCA_050745605.1 Terriglobia bacterium
ACCGCCGCTACAGCCGGCAAACTGTACCACTACCGAGAATTTCGTTGACTTCCATGGTTTATGCATATAGCATTAAATTGTAGGCTACAGATTCGCCCGTTTTATTCGACCGCACTTTGTCCCCCTCGCGCGGCCCCAAGGAACCCACCGATGTTGTATACACTCAAATGCTCCAGCCCGGGCAGCGCACACATCTGCGGTTTTCCGCGGGTGTTTCTTAGCGATGATGCCTCGTGCGCCTGGGGAGCTTGGCCGACACCCCGGTTAAAACCCGCATACCTGGGAAGTACGGGTCCGCGCTACATGCCAAAAAAAAGAGATGTTAATTCTGCAAAACGAAGCGGAGAAGTTATTGAAAACAAAGGGTCGGACCTCAAGAAATACGAAAAACGAACCGGAAAATGGCCTTCAGAGGGCCGTCGCTTGTAACGTAACTGATTGAAACAAAATATGATAGTAGAATTTAAAAACGAACCGGAAACGAAGCGGCGCGGGCTGTAAGTTATTCAAAAATAGTCTTGGCAAGGCCGCATATCGTCGAGGAGAGGGTTGAATGATTCATGAACTTACCGGCGCGCTGTTGGATGAGCTTTTGAAGGTCGACTCTCCGACCATCTCAAACGCCATCGAGACTCTGAATCTCCGTACCAAACACGAGGGTTTCACTCCCTTGCAAATTCGTTGTCAATTTCCGGAGTTAGGTCGGCTCTGCGGCTTTGCCGTGACAGCTCAGGTGGAAACCATCACTCAGTCCTATGAAAAGCACGAGGCGGAATTTATCGAACTGTTCCGGGCTGTTGCCAACGCGCCCAAGCCGGCGGCCGTCGTCTTTCAGGAAATTGGGCCTTGGCCGGATTATTCTGCGCACTGCGGTGAAGTGATGGCGACGATTTTCCGCCGCGCGGGCGCGGTGGGATTGGTGACCGATGGCGCGGTGAGAGACGTCGCCGAGCTTCGTAAGCTCAACTTCCAGTGCTTCGCGCGCGGAACGGTGGCGAGCCACGCAAACTTCAGGATCGTTCGGGTTAACATTCCTGTCCAGATTATGGGGCTGCCGATTCGGCCTGGAGATCTGCTGCATGGCGATGAGAACGGCTTGATCTCCATTCCAAAACCTGCGTTGGGCGGTCTCCTCGACGCGGTGGAATCGGTTCGTGCCCGCGAACGGCGGCTGCTGGACCGGGTCATCCAGGAGGACTTTAAGATTAATGACCTGGCCGGTCGCTTTTTTGAATGAGGTGATGGACTGGAAACAAGAGGGCCGCAATGGAAGAAAGCCCGCGCAGCACTCCGCGGCGCCGAAGGCCAAAGGCCGGCATGACAGGCCTGCAAGGTAAGGCAGGCCTTGCCGAGCCGTATTACTCGAGGACGATTGGCCGGGCGTTGGATGTTCTCGAATGCTTTCCGGATGCGCCGCTCTCATTAAGCCTGAAGGAAATCAGCGGTGTGGTTCGCCTTCCAGAGGCTTCTCTCTTCCGGATTCTGCTCACCCTGGAGTCCCGGGGCTATTTGGAGAGAAACGCGGATGGCTCTTACCGGCTTTCCCGGAAGGTGATGTTTGGGAGGCAATTGGAACGGGCCGAGAAATTCGTAAAGCTTGTCCGTCCGGAATTGCACGGACTCGCCAGCAGGTTTAATGAAACAGCGAGCCTCGCTTATCTGTTTGAGGATCGAATTCAGGTCCTGGATACGGTGGAGAGCTTCCATGACATTCGCATGACCAACAAGTTGGGGAGGGTTCTGCCTCCACATTGCAGCGCACTGGGCAAGGCGTTAGCCGCTTTTCAGGACCAGCCTCTGACCGACCGGATTCTTGAGGTCTACGGCCTTGCCCGCCACACGGATCACACCATTGTGGATCGTGATGCGTTGTTGGAGGAGTTCAAGCTGGTTCGAGCCAGAGGTTACGCTGTGGACCGTGAGGAATCCGCTGCCGGCGGGATTTGTGTTGGGGTTCCGATATGTCTAGGAGCCGGCCGGGCCGTGGCGGCGTTGAGCGTCTCCACTCCGAAAGTTCGAATGACCGCGGAAAAGGAGCAGGAAATCGCGCAGACTCTGAAAGAATCGGCTCGACGCATCGGCGAATCGGCTGGAGCCATGATTCGTGCCCCGGCGCCTGTGGATCCGGGTTCTTCCGACGCCCAACAGGATCCGCGCCTGCTTAGGCCAGGCTTTTAGCGAGATGATCCGCAAGGCACAGTTTTCGGAGCGGTGTAATGGTTGAACCGATAAGAGCTTACGGGATTCTCCCGAGACTCCGGAGGGTTTCCCGGTCCTTCCCGGCCGCCGTGGTCACTATTTTTCAGGATTGAATCAGCTTTATCGTAGCAAGTTCTGATGTACTTCCCGCCTAAGAAAATTTGAAAAACCGCGGGGAAAAAAGCTTGACTTACTGAAATGAAAGCGTTAGAATCTGGACCATCTTTTGATTTGGTCGGACCAATGTGCATCTAAATCCAAGAGTTGCGGATCAAACAGGCGCGAAGTCGTAATGCCAGCCGGAGGAAAAGCTATGAAACCCTGCGCCCACACCCAGCCCTTCTGCTTGAACGCTGTAGTGTTTCTGTTATCAAGTTGTTGGCTGATCCTCCCGCCGACGGCTACGGCACAGGTTTCCACCGCCGCTGCCGCCATTAACGGCACGGTGACGGACTCCAGCGGGGCCGTTGTACCCGACGCAACCGTGATCCTTACGAACACACAGACGGGCGTCCGCCAGACCACTAAGACGAATGCCGCAGGGCAGTATGTCATCCTCGACATTCCCCTGGGAAGCTACACAGTGGAGGTAGATAAGGAGGGATTCGCCACGGTGAAGCAGGCGACCTTGACCCTCGCCGTGAATCAAACGGCCACTTTCGACTTTAAGCTGCCGGTCGGCAGTACCAGGCAAACGGTCAATGTCGCGGCGACTGCCGCCCGCATTGAGGCTTCCACGGCAGAGTTGGGAACTGCAGTCGAATCGACGGAGGTCAACAACTTGCCGCTCAACGGTAGAAACTTTACGGAATTGCTGACTTTGAGTCCCGGCGTGAGCCCCATAAACACGGACCAGAGCGGTGGAGGATGGCTCGCGAATCCAGTCGGTTCGTTTACTTTCCCTGCGGTCAACGGCCAATCGAATCGCAGCAATATGTTCCTGCTAGACGGGGTCAATAATTACGGCTCCTTCCTGAGCACTTACGCGGTTCTGCCCATTGTGGATGACATGGAGGAATTCAAGGTGCAGTCCCATAACGATGAGGCGCAATTCGGAGGCGTTCTGGGTGGCATCGTGAACGTCGTGACAAAGGCCGGAACTAACCAGTTTCACGGCGACGCATGGGAATTCCTTCGCAATGACTCGCTGGACGCGCGCAACTTCTTCGCCGATCAGAGGACGCCGCTAAAGCAGAACCAGTTCGGCGGGGCGATCGGAGGCCCCCTGATTCTTCCTGGTTATAACGGCCGCGACAAGACCTTCTTCTTCGCCACATATGAAGGGTTCCGGAACCACACGGCGTCAAACAGCTTGTACCTCGTACCAACTCCTGCGGAGCTTGCCGGTGATTTCAGCGGTGTTTCGGACCAGATTTACAATCCATTCTCGACCCGGCCCGATCCTGACAATCCCGGTCAATTCCTAAGAGATCCCTTTCCGAACAATCAGATTCCCACCAAGCTGCTCGACCCAGGGATGGTGCTTTTCGCCAGAAGCCTTTACCCGGCGCCAGTCGATACGGGTGTGCCTGGCTTCAACGGCAGGGATACAACCCCTAACGTCACACGACAGGATGAAGCAAGCCTGCGCTTTGACAAACAGTTGCGGAATAACGACCGAATGTTTCTGCGCTACACCGGATTAGCCCAGACATCAAGCAGCTCAGGAGGGTTCACCGGATTACTGAGCGATGTTTTCTTTCACAACTACAACCTGGCGGTAGATTGGACGCACATGTTTGGCGGGACTGCTGTGGCGGAGTTTACATTCGGACGAACCTCTTCGCAGTGGAACCAGGTCGAGAGATTCACGAATGCAGCTCCGAACTTTTGGCAGCAGGTGGGCCTTGCACCCAATTTTGCGAGCAATTTCTTCTTCGGGCGGACCCTGCTCCCCAGCATGAATATCGGGGGGTACCTGCAAGGCGGGGAAATCCTCCAGAACTTTCACACCTCGGATATCTATGAGTACAAGGGCGACTTCTCCAAGACTCACGAACGGCACACTCTGCGGATGGGCGCAGAGTTTGCCACTAATAATGTGCAGTTTGTCCCTACCTGCCTGTACGAATGTTTCAGTTCCTTCGAAACTTCAAACCTGGAGACGTCGCAAGGGGGCGACGCGCTTGCCTCATTCCTTCTGAGCGTCCCCGAGAACGCATTCCGCGGCAACGAGGCCCTCACCCTTCACCACAACTGGGTAGATGGTTTCTACTTCCAGGACCAGTGGAAAGTGAGTGACAGGCTGACGCTCAATCTTGGTCTGCGCTATGACATCTCTCTTATTTCCGCGCAAGGGAGCAAGGCTGAGAATAACGTAATTCAGGGCGACTGGGATTTTAACACTGGCAACTACATCTTGACACAACCCGCTCTGGCCTGCTCACCAACGCAAGGCGCACCTTGTATACCGGGTGGTGCGCTTCCGGCACACGTTGTCGTCTCGTCGCAGCGGGACAAGATCATTCATAATACCCGTGATAACATCCAGCCGCGAGTCGGGATAGCTTATCGGCTGAAGCCTACAATTGTGCTCCGTGCTTCCTACGGCAGGTTTTTTGACAACTGGGCCGGTGTCACGCAGACCGACACAAATACTCAGGGGACCTGGCCGGCGCTGGGTGGCTTGGGCGGGAACAACCTGAATCCCACGCTACCCACCGCGACGGCGGAAGATCCTCTCCACCTCGGCAGCGGGCCGCTGATTCCGTCGCCCAATCCCTTCACAAATGTCACAGCGTTCGTCGATCCCTTGATCAAGGATGCCTATTCGGATCAATGGAACGCCGGCGTGCAGCAGGAACTTGGCCTCAACACAGTGGTGGGCGTGAATTACGTAGGGGCACACGACAGCCGCCTGCCGATCTTCATTCCTTACGACGTGGCCCTCACGCCTGGACCGGGCGACCCGCAGGATCGGGAGCCCTTTCCCTATGTAGTACCCCAGCCGTACAGCTGGAGTTGGGGCAGGAGCGACTATAACGCACTTCAGGTATCGTTGGATAAGAAATCGGCCGGCGGTCTGACATACCTCATCGCCTACACTTTTTCCAAGACGATCGATATCGGGTGCGACGGGTACTTTGCCGGATGCGGGATTCAGGACCCCTACCATTTTGATAACGACAAGAGCGTTGCTGGATTCGATCTACCGCATGTTTTTTCCGCCAGTTGGGTCTATCCGTTTCCCATTGGAAGAGAAAAGAGGTTCAGCACACACAATCGCGCGATGGACTACGTGTTCGGGGACTGGCAGGTGAACGGGATCCTAAGGCTTTCCAGCGGCCAGCCCTACGACATCCACGCTAGCGGAGACATTGCTAACACCGGGAATTTCTTCAACCCCGAACGGGCAAACCTAGTTGGGAACCCAGCCGTCCCCAATCCAACTCCTTCCGAGTGGTTCAACATAGCAGCGTTCGTGGACCCTGCTCCCTTTACCTTTGGAAATCTGGGCCGAAACTCTTTGCGGTCCGATTGGGCCAAGAACCTGGACCTCTCGCTCTTCCGTGAATTCCCCATCACCGAGTCAAAGCGGCTGGAGTTCAGGCTCGAAGCATTCAACATCACTAACACACCGGTGTTCGGGATACCGGACAGCACTATTTCCGACCCGACGTTCGGACAGGTTTCGTCCACCGCCAACACGGAGCGCCAACTTCAGTTCGCATTGAAGTTTTATTTCTGACTTGGCCGTGCGGCAAAGTCCGCCTCGACTTCCTGGCCCTAAAATTGGATCCCAATAATGAAGACGCGCAAAAAGCGCTTGCGATTTTGACCAAGCTTCCGGCCACGGCCGCGACAAAATAAGGTTCCGGAGGTGGACCTCTCAACCTATGACCCGCGGAAAAACTTCGTAGAAGAACTTCGTTGACACGGCTCCTGGCATCGGCTAGAGTAGGACTTCTGCTTATGGACCGCCATCTGGCACATTTCCATCACCATTCGGGCTTCAGGGAAACGTGTCAGCGGGCGGCTGCATAAGCCAGGAAAAAAGTTCGAGAGAAAAAGCCCGCTGACCTCGAAAGAGTCAGCGGGCTTTTTCATTTTCTGAAACCGTTGCCTTCGGTTGAGCCACAAGCTGGAGGGCACTGACCCCAAGTGGTCGAGCGATGAGGCGCGCTCCGGAAGGGACACACAATGGATCTGAAATTTCAAGATGGCGTGATTCCGGCCATCGTCCAGGACAAGGAAAGCGGCCAAGTGTTGATGCTCGGCTACATGAATGCCGAAGCCTTCGAGCTGACGCTTCGCACCGGCAACGTCACGTTCTTCAGCCGCAGCCGCGGCAAGCTGTGGGTGAAGGGGGAGATTTCCGGCCATCGCCTGGCGGTGCGGGAGGTCCGAGTCGATTGCGACCAGGATGCCCTGCTGATTGAAGCGGAACTCGGCGGTCCGGGCTGCTGCCACCTGGGCTACCGGTCCTGCTTCTTTCGCCGGGTTACAGCCGCAGGTGAAGAGGTGATTGCCGAACGCGAGTTTGATCCAGCCGCCGTCTACGGCGAAGGCGATTCTAAGAAGTTCAACGTATGATGGTGATTCCGAAGCCGCAACCACTTCCAAGATTCCCGTGAAAGGATATTTTTCATGAAGCTCAAGTTGGGAATACCGAAAGGCAGCCTGCAGGAAGCCTCGCTGCAATTGTTCAAGAGGGCAGGATATGAAATTACGGTGAACCCACGCTCTTACTTCCCGCATATCGACGAGGATGAAATTGAGTGCATGCTGATTCGCGCTCAGGAAATGGCGCGGTACGTTGAGGACCGCGTGCTGGACGCGGGGCTGACCGGCAAAGACTGGATTTTGGAAAATGAAGCAGAGGTGGTGGAGATTGCCGATCTGGTTTATGCCAAGCAGACCCTGGGCAAGGTCCGCTGGGTGCTCGCCGTGCCAGAAAGTTCACCGGCTCACAGCGTCAAGGACCTGGAGGGGAAAACCATCGCCACCGAACTGGTGCGCGTTACCCAGAATTATCTGGAGCGCAACGGCGTGCGGGCCAAGGTTGAATTTTCCTGGGGCGCGACAGAAGTCAAGCCGCCGGTGCTCGCGGACGCTATTGTCGAGGTCACAGAAACGGGATCTTCCCTCCGCGCCAATGGCCTGCGAATCGTCGAAACCGTGATGGAGTCGAACACCAAATTCATCGTCAACCGCACGGCCTGGGGCGATCCGGCCAAGCGTCAGAAACTTGAAACCCTTGTCATGCTGCTGAAAGGCGCGATTGAGGCGGCGGGCAAGGTGGGATTGATGATGAACGTCCAGCGTAAGGATATGGCCGCCGTGCTGGCCGTCCTGCCAGCCCTCAAACGTCCTACCATTTCCGACCTCACCGAATCGGATTGGGTCGCCATCAACACGGTGATTGAAGAAAAAACCGTACGCGAAATCATCCCGCGCCTGAAGGCCGCGAAGGCTCAGGGCATTGTGGAGTATCCTCTCAACAAGATTGTGATGTGATGGTCAAAATCATTCGCAGCACCAACACGGCAGCGATGACCCGTCTTTTCGCTTCACGCCGGAAGATGGGACGGGAGGGCCTGCAGACGGCGCGGCGTATCCTCGAAGAGGTGCGTAAAAACGGTGACGCGGCCTTAGTCCGCCTTGCCAAGAAGTTGGATGGCGTGGATCTGAGGGCACAAGGCTTCAAAGTGAGCGAGCCGGAAATTCGCCAGGGCTGCCGCGAGGTCCCGCGCGAATTCATCCTGGCCTTGCGCGAAGCAGCGCTCAACATCCGCCGCGTCGCACAAAGGCAGTTGCCGCGGCCCTGGCGGATGTCGAATGGCACAGGCA
>JBOGKI010000196.1:0-7977 GCA_050745605.1 Terriglobia bacterium
GAGTCACGAATGCAAGCGCACGAAGCCCGGTAGCGGTTGCTGTAGCGGCGGTCATGGACCGCCGCTCTCGTGTTTTCAATCAATTCGGCGCTCCCTTCCAGGGCAGGCTGCGAGCGCCGCTACAGCAGCCTTTGGCGATTAATTCACACCTTCTCACGTCAGCAAGTGCGTTTGTATTCGAGTGTTCGCGGATCTATCTCTTCGCTGCGGTTGGCGAATTCTCGGACAAAAACCGCCGAAGCTCGGGCAGCGTGGGCATGGCCTCTGAACATCCCACTTGCTGGACCACACAAGCGGCGCAAGCATTACCGTAGAGCAAGGATTGATCCAAGGGCTGCCCCTCAGCTTGCGCATAAGCGAAGCCTGCGGCGAACCCGTCGCCCGCGCCAATGGTGCTGGTGACAGTAACTGGAAAAGCCGGAACGTGCACCTGTCGGCCCGGAGCCAGTGCCGTGGCGCCTTGTTCTCCCTGCTTCCAAATTACCAGTTTGACGCCATTCTCCAGGGCCTCTCCGGCAATTTCAAGCTCCGAGGCCCTCTGCGAATCGGGATTCGCCAGCAGACGAATCTCATCCGCGTTTGCAATCAGAACGTCAATCCAAGGCCAGGCGGCGCGCGCCGCGGCCCCGGCCTCTTCGGCAGAACCCCAGGACGAGGCGCGGTAATCCACATCGAAAACCGCCGCAGCCCCTGATTCCCTTGCCCCGCGCAAGGCGCGAAGCGTCGCATCGCGGCTGGGCTGGGCGCAGAGGCTGGTGCCGTTGGTGACGAAGGTGGAACATTCGCTGACGGCGCGGCCGATGGAATCGTTCCAGGCGAGCTGCGCATCCACTGGATGGGCGCGGTAGAAAACCTGCTCGAAGCGGAGCGGGGGCGAAACTTCTGTAAGGCAAAGCGAAGTATTGTGGCCCTGAACGAATTGCACGAGACTCGTATCGACATGCTCGTCCGCAAGCGCGGAAAGGAGAAACCGGCCGATGGCGTCGTCGGAAGTGGCGGCCACCATGCGGACCTCACAACCGAGACGCGCCAGGCCGACAGCGATATTCGCGGAGGAACCGCCCAACCCGCAACGGAAGCGCCGGACGCGCTCCAGCGGCACATGCTGTTCCTCGGAATAAAGATCATAGCCGATCCTTCCCAGCACAACGATCCGGTGCATTCATCCTCCTCGGGCGGTGGGATGACTCGCAAGGGTATCCGTAGCGCCCCGCCCTGTCAACCAAAACCCAAAACGTTACGGCGCCGGAGCGTCCGCGAGGAAGAGAAGCGGCGCCCGGCCTCCCTCCCGCGCGGACAGCCCATCATCATCTTTCCTCTTGACAGGCGGTGATTTGGGGACTAGAGTTTTGAGCAACAAGGCCGAAACGATTCGGTTTCACCGCCAGGATCAACGATGAACGCAACAAGCACGATTCCTTAGCCACGTCGCCTGCCCTGAAATTCCCGGGCAGCGGCTCACGAGAAGGGCAGGTTGGGGTTTTTTCAAGATTCTCAGAGGGCTTTGCCCGAGGGAGGAACTCATGAAGAAGTCGTTTCTGATTTTGACAGTGGTTCTTTTCGGTGCGAGTTTAACTGGTTGGGCCCAGGAAGCCAGCATCGTGGGCACGGTCACGGATACCTCGGGTGCTGTGATTCCCGGCGCGCGGGTCACCGTGGAGAACGCGGGCAGGGGTTTCACGCGGAACCTGGTGACAAATTCGGCGGGCGCATACGTGGCGGCCGCTGTACCCATCGGTCAGTACGTCGTCAGCGCCGAGGCTCCCGGCTTCCGCAAGCTGGTTCGGTCCGGTGTAGTTGTCCGGGTGGGGGCCCGGCTCCGGGTCGATGTGCGGCTGACGGTGGGCTCGGTGACGCAAGTGGTTCACGTGGCGGCAAGCCCTGTGCACGTGCAGACCGAAACGGCCGAGCTTTCCGATGTGATTAACGGCACGCAGATCTCCAACCTGCAACTCAACGGGCGCGATTTCGCCTCCCTGATGCTTCTGGTTCCTGGGGCGGCGCCGGACAATTCGCTCGATTTATCCAATCCCCAGAACAGCGGCGACGTGACGGTTTCGGTTAACGGGGCTCGCAGGCGCATGAACAACTATACGGTTAACGGGATGATGGATGTGGATCTAGGCGGGCAGGGAGGGCCGGAGGCGACGCCGAGCGTCGATAGTATCGCCGAGTTTCGAGTGGCGACCTCCAATTACAGCGCTCGATACAGCTTGACCAGTGGGGCACAGGTTTCCGTGGTGACTAAATCCGGCACCACGCAGTTTCACGGCGACGCTTACGACTACTTTCGGAACACCAAGCTCGAAGCCAACCCGTGGTTTGTGAATCGGACGATCGCTCCACCGGGAGGACATGCTCCGAAGGCGCCTTTGCACTGGAACGATTTCGGCTACACCTTGGGCGGGCCTCTTTACATCCCCGGCCATTACAACACCGCTAAGAAGAAGACGTTTTTCTTCTGGTCGAACGAGTTTCACCGGTACCGCGCGCCCCAGGTGATTAACGCGCTGGTTCCCACGGCGCGTGAGCGGGCAGGAGATTTCAGCGAGTGCGACCCTTCGTCATCAAATTACAATTCCGTTGTCGCGTCCGGCTGCACCCTGCCTGTTTCGACGGTTGACGGCAAGGCCTACGATACGGTGCAGGCGATGCCGGAGTTCAATCCCCAAAGCTTCACGGACGCCACCGACCTGCTGAATGCTTTCGTACCACTTCCGAACAGCGGGGTGGATGACTACACTCATTCCGGGCCCTTTAACACGGACTGGGGTCAGGAAATGTTGAGGGTGGATCAAAACTTCAGCGACAAAACCTCGATGTTCGTCAGTTACCAGCGGGAAAGCTTTAACGTTCTTTACGCCACCGGAAATGGAAACGGCGACACCTACGACACACTGAATGACGCGAATCCAGGAAATAACACGCACGCAAGTGTGCATCTCACGCACATCTTTGCGCCGAACCTCGTCAATACCACAGACATCGGCGTGCTCTACAGTTGGGATAGAGAGTTTGACGTGCGCGGCGCGAATTCGGTGGTGCCCTCGTTCGATCGGCCATCGAATTTCGTGATGAATCATCTTTTCACGGCCAACGACGGCAACCCATTGTTGCCCGGCGTCGAGGTGGACAACACCGGTGTGCCGTTTCAGTTCGTGATGGACACAGGCCCCCTGCCGCTCGAAAGAGGCACACAACAGGCCGCCATTTCGGACGATTTGAGCTGGGTGCATGGCAGGCACTCCTTGAGTTTCGGCTTTTATTTCCTGAAGTATCAGAAGAATGAGCCGCTGGAAACGGGTGCCAACGTTAACGGATACCTGCTGTTTGGCGCTTCGGGAACGCTGAGTACGACCAATGCCTTCGCGGACATGTTGTTGGGCAAAATTGACAAATACACCGAGGCGGAGGTTCAGGGCTTCAAAACCGGTACGCCCACCGTGGTCGGGGGTTATGGGCGAGGGTACTATCGGTCAACGGACATCGAGCCTTACTTCGGGGACGACTGGAGGGTCAGTCACAAGCTGACGCTCAATTTGGGCCTCCGCTACTCGTACTACGTACCTCAACACGACCGGCAGAACCCGCCCGTGGACAACACGTTCATCCCCAGTGAGTACAACCCGGCGCTTCAGGCTCAGCTTGACAGCAATGACAACCTGATCCCGGGAAGCGGCTTTAATTACACGGAATATGGTAATGGCCTGGTGAATTGCGACCGAAACGGCGTCCCGCAGGGCTGCCAGAACGTCAACGAAGACAATTTTGGTCCGCGCTTCGGCTTTTCCTATGATCCGACGGGGAGCGCCAAGACGGTTATTCGGGGCGGCTATGGCTGGTATCATAGCGTTACAAGCGAGAGCGGCGCGGAAGGGATGGGCGGCAACGCGCCCTCGGCGCTGAGCCCTTCCGGCTTCAATCTCCCTGGATATGACAGCATTGTGCCCGGCGCGCTTCCACCTTACAGTGCGTTCCTCTTCATCCCGCTTAATCAGAAGATGCCCAGCATGCAACAGTGGAGTCTGGGCGTTCAACACATGTTTCAGGGAAACAATCTCCTGACGCTCACTTACGTGGGGAGTGTCGGTCATCATCTCGCGTCAATTTACAACTTCAACAGAGTTCCCATTGGCGTGGGCACGGAGAATGCTCCGGGCTTGGCCGGGACGGGAACGCCAGGCTGCGATGCGGCGGGCAATTGCGATGTGCAAACGGTTCTGATCAATCAATACGCTCCGCCGGATTATTTTGTCCCCTACCGCGGCTTCACGACCATGACTTACAATCCGCTGCGAGCCAACAGCAATTACAACGCTTTTGAGGCGGAGTTTCGGCACGCCTTGGGCCACGGCCTGATGTTCCAAGCGGCCTACACTTGGTCACACGCGCTGGATGGCACTTCTGGAGACGGCGTTCAGTCGGGGACGGGCGACCCGAATTTGGAACGCTGGTACGGAAATTCGCGGTTCAACCGCGCCCAGATGTTGGTGATGAACTACGTGTACAATCTGCCGTTCTTCGCTCACGCCAACAAGGCGTTCGTTCGTCAAGCGCTGGAAGGCTGGGTCGTCAGCGGCATAACGACGTTCTACGCCGGCATTCCTATCAGCACCTTCGGTGTCTGCAGAATTGATGGGTTCAGCAACGGCGTTGGCGAAGGCGTGCAGTGCAACACGGTGGGCGTGCTCAAGCCCGACAAACACATTGTGAATGACCCGCAGTTCGGTCCCACCGAGACGTGGTTCGACCCGAACGTGATGACGCAGCCGACGCTTGCCCAGCTTTCCGCCAACAATGAGCCGGGAATGTTCGGCTACATGGGCAGGAATGCGCTGACAGGGCCGGGGCGCGCCAATTGGGATTTGTCCCTGCTCAAGAATTTCCGCTTGCCGTGGCTGGGCAAGGAGCGTTCGACCCTCCAGTTCCGTTTGGAGGCATTCAACGCTTTCAATACGCCTCAATGGAATGGCATCAACTTTACGTGCGCCGGGTCCAATGCCGATGGTTCCCCGGCCTTCGGAAGCCCCTGCGGCGGCGCGAATAACATCGGCAATGGCGAAGTCAACAGCACCTTCCCGCCCCGTGAGGTGGAACTCGCAGCGAAGTTCATCTTTTAGGCGTGGCGATTGGGCTTTTTGATGGCAAGATGCTGGAGGGTTGGCAGATAAGCGGCATCGGCACAGCGCGAACTGGCCATCCCTTAACGCCCCTCATTGGCCGGGGCGCATCACAGATTCCGGATGGCAATGACCAGAGTGACCAGCGCCCCGACCTGGTTCCGGGCATCCCTATAATTCCCCCGAACCAGACCGCGAACAACTGGATCAACATCAACGCCTTTGCCCCGCCCGCACCCGGCACCTTCGGCAACGGCGTCGTGCGAGCTCTGGGCTGGTGGCAGGTCGATTTTGCCTTGCAGAAGAGCACGAAGTTGAATGAACGCTTCAGTCTTGACTTCCGCGCGGAAGCCTTCAACATCCTTAACCACGATCCCATTGGCGATCCTTCGACGCTCGATATTCTCTCCGGTGGCTTCGGCCAGATCACTACGACGGTGAACTTCAACAATAACAATGATAACCTTGCGTCGAGCAATACCGGCACCGGCCTGCCGCGCCAGACTGAGTTCATGCTGCGCCTGAATTTTTAGTCGGGGCGGCCCCTGACGCGGCGCTGGGATTTGTGGACAAAGCCACGAGCCAACAGGAAAAGACCGCGTCGCCGCAGCGACCGCTGCCGGGCCGTTTTCACCCGCTGGCGTGAACCCCATTTATCGGAACTCGGATGAGAGCACTGATGTTCCCTGGAGATGAACCGTGAAGACACTTTCTTTATCATTCCTTCTGGCGGTGTTCCTCGTCGCCTGTCACTCTGGAAATCCTGCGCGCAGCGAATATACACCGAGCCCGGGGGAATTAAAGGCGGCGCAAGCCATGATCGTCGCCAGCAAGGGCGTTGACGTTCTAGTGGGAGCGGGTGACATTGCCAGTTGCGATGACCTGAGCGGCGCCGAAGCCACCGCCCGGCTGCTCGATTCCATTCCCGGCACCGTCTTCACGGCCGGCGACACAGCCTACCCGGGGGGCACGCCTGCGCAGTTCGCCGATTGTTATGGTCCGACCTGGGGGCGCGACAAAGCCAGGACTCGACCGGCGGTCGGGAACCACGAATATCACACGCCAGGAGCGTCCGTTTATTTTAGTTACTTTGGGGCCGCCGCCGGCGACCCTCACAAGGGATACTACAGCTACGATCTGGGCGGCTGGCACGTCATCGTCCTCAATAGCGTTTGCTCTGAAGTTGGTGGGTGCAATGCGGGATCACCGGAGGAACGATGGCTTCGCCAGGATTTGGCCACCCACCCCACCGCCTGCACCGTGACCTACTGGCACCACCCGCTTTTCAGCTCGGGGGCCAAACACGGAGATGATCCCGAAATGAAGCCCTTCTGGCAGGCGTTATACGCGGCGAACGCCGATGTGGTCATCAATGGCCACGATCATGATTACGAACGTTTCGCGCCTCAGGACCCCGATGGTCGAGCCGACCCGGCACGAGGCATCCGCGAGTTCGTGGTTGGAACCGGAGGCAAGAATAGCCATCGCTCTTTCGGAAAACCCGTCGCCAACAGCGAGGTCCGCAATGCCGACACGTTCGGGGTGCTTAAGCTGACTCTTCACCCCACCAGTTACGATTGGCAATTTATCCCCGTGGCGGGAGGGACATTTACCGATTCGGGGACAGGCGCCTGCCACTGATTCCAGAACGGGTAGCCACGCATTGTGAAAGGGCGCCCCTTTGCGGGTATGGTTGGTTTGGTGGTAACACCTAGGTGGCGCCGCGTTGCCGGGAGTGCTGCGCCCTGTATGCGCCACCCCGGTTTTTCTCCTCCACCGCAGCACCCGCCACCAAGCGGCAATTTCCATTTTCATTGCCGCCGAAACCTTACTATAATTCCGCCGTGACCCCTTCACCCATCCTTCGGCCGTAGAGCGGAGCAACCCGCAGGACATCCAGCCGGGTGGTGTAAGAGGAGACCATGGCCATGCGAAGAGCCCTGACGGGCGCGCTGTTGCTGGGGATGCTCGGGCTCAGTGCCTGCAGGAAGAGCACGCCCACGCTCAGCCTGCTGGTTTGGGAGGGCTATGCCGACCCCTCGTTCGTCCACATCTTTGAGGTCTCTCATCATTGCAAGGTGGTTGCCTCCTACATGGGCTCCAGCGACGAGCTGGTCGCCAAGCTGCGGGGCGGCAGCGCCTCGAACTACGATGTGATCTCGCCATCAAGCGATGTGGCGACCATGATCGCGGCCAGCGGTCTCGCCGCGCCGCTCGATCTCTCGCGGCTGCCCAGCTACCGGGAACTTTCTCCCAAACTCACGTCGCTGCGGCTCGTCCATGTGAATGGCAAGGTTTATGGCGTGCCGTTCATGTGGGGACCCAACCCTTTGCTCTACGACAAGACGGTTTTTCCCGAGCCCCCGGAGAGCTGGAGCATCCTCTGGAATCCGAAATACCGGGGCAAAGTTTCCGTATGGGACGATCTCTCCACCGTTTATATGGCGGCTCAGGTTCTGGGTTACGATCATCCGAATCCCGATGCCCTTTACAACCTGAGCGACGAGCAGCTTGAGAAAGTGAAGCAGAAGCTGCTGGAGCTGAAGCCCAACATCCGCAAAATCTGGTCAACGGGAGGGGAACTGACCAACCTGTTTGAGAATCACGAAATCGTCCTGGCGATGGGATGGCCGTTGAACACCAATCAGCTCCGCCAAGCCGGTTTTCCGATCGGAGAAACGATTCCGAAGGAGAATACGACGGGCTGGATCGATCACCTGATGATCACGGCGGCGAGCGAGCGCAAAAATCTCGCGTATCAATTCCTCGAGTATATGATCGAACCGAAAACCCAGAAGATGGTGACCGATGTGACGCTCTACGTGCCCGCAAATCCGCTGGCGGCACAGTCTATGAC
>JBOGKI010000197.1:0-7961 GCA_050745605.1 Terriglobia bacterium
TCCATTTTCGCGGGCCGTGCGCCCAAATTCGGACATGGTGAGAACCACAACATCCTCCATACGGTCTCCCAGATCCTGATGGAAAGCCGCGAGCGCGCTCCCCAATTCGGCGAGAAGGCTACCTAGTATAACGTTTCACTGAAATATATCTATTAAGATAAGGATCTGCTATGCTGGGGGCATGCCGAGAAAACCGACTCGCCCCCCACTGGTCTTGCTGCCCAACGAGCTCGTTTTGTTGGAGCGGTTGCGCAAGTCGCATACGGCCTCGCGGCGCGACGTGCAGCGAGCTCAGGTTTTGTGGCTTTACCATATGGGCCAAAACATCGCCAGCATTATGCGCGCCGTCCCCCTGACTCGTAAGAGTGTGGCCAAGTGGATCAGTAAGGCGTTGAAAGTCGGGGTGACGGCCGGACTCCAAGATACACCCCACGGCAGTTCCCCGAAGCTGACGGAAGAGGCCAAGGCCTGGGTGGTCCATTTGGCCTGCTCGAAACCTAAGGACTTCGGCTACGCCGCTGAGCTTTGGACGCGGCAGGCCTTAGCCCAACACGTACGCCGGGAGGCGCGGGCTGCCGGACATCCTTCTTTGGCCCAGGCCTCCAAGGCGACCGTCCATCGGATTTTGGCGGCGCAGCCCTTGCAACCGCACAAGATTACTTACTACTTGCAACGCCGCGATCCGGCCTTTGAAAGCAAGATGCGGGAAGTCCTGCTGGTGTACCAGGAAGTGGCGCTGCAAAATCAGTCTGGAGCGCAGGGGATATCCTTGATGAACGTGATCACGGTTTCGGTGGATGAAAAGCCGGGGGTGCAGGCCATCTCCAACACGGCTCCGGACTTGCCTCCCGTGCCGGGAAAGCATCCCACCGTCGCCCGCGATCACGAGTACCAGCGTTTGGGAACCTGCTCCATTCTGGCGGCGCTGGATTTGCACACGGGCCACGTCACCGGCCGGGTCGAGCGTCGCCATCGCAGCCGGGAGTTTATTGCCTTGCTCCGAGACTTGGATGATTACTACCCCAAGGATTGTACCTTGCGGCTGGTCCTCGACAATCATTCGGCGCACCTGTCCAAAGAAACTCAGGACTACTTGGCAACCCGACCGAACCGTTTCAAGTATGTGCTCACTCCCACCCACGGGTCTTGGCTCAACCTCGCGGAGACGCTTTTCGGCAAAATGGCGCGTACTTTCCTGCGACATATTCGTGTCCACTCGTGGGAGGAACTCCGCGACCGTATCCTGAAAGGCATCGAGGAGATAAACGCCGATCCGGTCGTGCATCGGTGGAAGAAATTTGAGGCACTCACAGACCTCGCCCAATAAGATGGATATATTTCAATGAAACGGTATACTAGCATGACCGGCGTCGGAAAACCTCACAAGTCTCAATGGGTGGCCGCCATTTTTTTCGTCGTGGCGTGTGCTGGATTCGCGCTCCCGGTGATTCCAGCGGCGCGCCGGACTGAGGCTTCACCGGTTAAGGGATTTTTCACATCGGGAAGCGCATCCGGGCTGACGCCCCGAGCCCAGGAGGCCGGCGGGGGTTCCATTTACACGCGGCAGCCTGTGCTGTTGGCCTTCTTCGGCTTGGATATTACGTCTCCAGAGACACCCTGGCCCTCGATCCCATTCGGAACGCTTAGAATGTGGGATGATCACACGCCTTGGACTCTGGTGGAGGGGGGCGGGAGGAACCGGTATGACTGGCGCATTTTAGATGGGTGGGTGGAGCGCGCCCAAGCGCACCACGTCGATGTGCTTTACACTTTCGGCGACCCCCCTAGGTGGGCGGCTTCGCAGCCGGATCATCGGTGTGGCGAAAACCCGCGAGCTCCGTTCGGAACGTGCACTCCGCCCATTGATTTGTACACAACCTCGCGGTGCCAGGGGCCGCTGGCCGGCGTCACCACCACGGATTGCATGTTTAAGGAGTACATTACGGCCTTAATGGACCATGTTTGCAGCGGCAAGGCTGCAAACAAGAATTGCAAGATCCGCAATTACTCCTGCTGGAACGAACCCAATCAGGACGGTTTTTGGAGCGGGTCCTACGCGGACCTGGCGAAGTTATGCTCAGATTTTGTCGGGACGGTGAAAGCACAATGCCGGAGCTGCACCACGATCGGTCCGGAAGTTGCAGCGGCGGCGGACGTCGGAACAAAAATGAACGGAGACAGCCGCTCCGCTTCTGTCTATTTTGAAAATTTTCTGCGCGCTTCAGCCAAGTATAGCCATGATCCGGATGCGGCCGCGTTTCATCCTTACGCGGCACGTTTGTGGGGCCTTTCCCGGGCTCCATTTCCGGAGACGTTTGCGGGAAGCGGATGCCGCGGCGGTGGAGGCGGTCCAGACTGCCCGGAAACACTGCTGCAAAAGATCGCGGGCATGCGCCGGGTAATGGATGAGAACAACATGGCCGCTAAGCCGTTGTGGTCAACGGAAGGAAGCTGGGGGGTGAATAGGCAGTTGCCCGATTCTGACGCGCAGGCGGCCTATGTCTCCCGCTGGCTGATTCTCCAGGCTTCAAACGGGGTAGCGAGGGCCATCTGGTACCTCTATGACAATGGCGGCCGTCCGAGGGGCACGGGCGGGTTGTGGGCTCCCGACACCGGGCTCAACCGGGCGGGCTTGGCTTTTGGCCAGGTGGCTCGCTGGCTGACGGGCGCAACCTTCTCCAAACCATGCTCGGGGATGCGAAATATTTGGTCATGCGGGATCTCGAGGCCGGGAGGATATCAGGCTGAAATCGTATGGGACGTGTCCCGGTCCTACGAGCCCGCTCAGACCCGTAGTTACCGCCCCACCGGCTCTTTCACCGAGTACCGCGATCTGGCTGGGAAGACTCATGCGATATCAGGCGGCTCGGCGCCCGTCGGCTCGGAGCCCATTCTCCTTGAAAACCGCACCCATTGACGACGATTCCCGGTTCGCCCCCGGCCCGCTCTTTGTGGTTGGAATCTGGCGCTCCGGCACTTCGCTTCTTTATGCTTTGCTGAATCAGCACCCGTGTATTGCGCTGATGTACGAGGCGGATTTCCTGACGCTTCAGACTGTAATTCTGTGGCCGGGAAACGCGGCGCGCTGGGCCGCCCGCTTCGAGGATTGGAACAGCTCGCTCAGCCGCCACGGGATTGATCCCGCCTCCATTCCAAGCGGCATTTCAAGCCTTGCCAGGGCCAGCGAGACGGTTTACAAGATTTATGCCGGGCAGAAACGTGCCAGCGTTTGGGGAGAGAAATCTCCGAACTACTACGACTCCCTCCGCCGGGTGTCCGGTTATTTTCCTAACGCCAGGTTCATCGTCATTTGGCGGGACCCGGCATCGATCTGCCGCAGCATCCTCCGCGCCGCGCCACGGAATCCCTGGTTTGCAAAGAGAGGCATCACCCACCGTGCACTGCTGGGTTGCGAAAAACTGAAGGTTGAGTGCGACCGCCTTCGTCGCGGCCGCGCTCATCTCCGCGAGATTTCCTATCACGATCTCACTTCCGATCCGCAAAGGGTTATGGAAGGAATCTGCCAGTTTCTGGAACTTCCGTTTGATCGACGCATGGCATGCCTCGAAGATGCCGACCGGAGCGCGATCTATGAAGGCGAACATCACACCCAGGTCAAAGGTAGCGGCATCGTGCCGCCCCAAAAGGCTTCGGAGGTCCTGCCGCAGGAACTCAACGCGAAGCTTGAGAGATATGTTTCCCATTGGCGCCGGAAGTACGGCGGCCGCTGGCCGGCATTGGCCGGATTTCCGGTCTCGTCTGGTGCTGCGGCGGGCTGGGTGGAGCGGTTGTGGGACGAACTCCTCTACAAGCTTTACCGCAGCTTCGACTGGGCGATGCGTTTATTTTATTGCTGGGCGCCGCTCTCACTTCTCGCGGCATATAAAGCGCGAAAGCGCCGACACGATGCCGCGGCGATCGAGACCCGGAAAACGGTGACCAGTGACAAGTGACAAGGTCTGAAAAAATTCGAATCTGTCATGCTGAGCGCACCGAAGCATCTCGCCTCTTATTGAAGGCAAACAGCTTGGATCGTTCGCTTCGCTCGCCTCCCTATCCGCGCCGCCCGCGCGTCCACCCCCGCCGGGAACTTCTCCACGAAGCCCGCGTAATCCTTCAAGCGCACCCGCTGATTGCCCATGAAAGTAGCTGGGCCCTTCCCCGTAACCGACGGAACGTAAAACCCCTCGTAACCGAATCCGGTCAAATCCGGCTATGCAGCCGATGAGGCGCTCCTTGTGCCGCTTCAAATGGCGCTCCATGACGTGCCTCCGCGTCACGTTTCACGAAACCATCATGCCGGAATTCGTCATGGGGCGTTATTAATTTGGTTGCGACCGCGGGCCGCGCCACGTACCCCATGGAAATCACAACCTTCGAGTGGTTTATTTGCGGGCTGGAGCCGTCATGAGTTGGCTGAACCCAGGGCCGCGGCAGGGTGCGCCTTGACATTCCGGGCATTCGGTTCTAGTTTCGATTACAGGGCGGTTAGCGGTCCGCACGGCTTGATGTCCGACGGTCCGGTTCAGGACGAGGAAGGTACGCATGAAGATCAAACTGGCTTTGCTCGTGGCTCTTCTTATTTCATTGGCCGGGGCGCCGCCGCAACTCCGCGCCCAGCAGACGAATCAGCCGCCCACACCGGATACGGTGCGGTTCGGAAACCCCACCGCCATTGCGCGCGTCTACCAGGGTTATCTTTACGGGGTCATCCAGAAAAAGGACAATCAGGAGCTGGTGCTGGTTAAGACCAAGTATGGCGTGCCGCAAACCATCAAGCTCGATAAGAAGACGAAGTACGTCTACAACGGCAAGCCGGGGGCGTTTGCGCAGTTGCAGTTGGGCGAAGACGTTTACGTGGACGTGAAGAAGAACAAGAAAACCGGAGAAATGCTGGCGAAGAAAGTGGTGACCGGGATCGGTGTGACCCAATGATCCCCGGCGTACCCCGCTTTCCCTGGTTCGTGTGCGGCTCTCCCCGGGATGTGCTTTCCGAACGTTTGATTGCGGCCCAGGCGGCTGGGTCGCGAAAGGAGATTGCGGGTTGCCTTCCAACGGCCCGCGCGGAATCCACCAGTCTCGCCTCCACACTGATCCTCTCCTTTGAAAACCGCCACTCTCATCTATAACCCATTTGCCGGCGGCCAGCCCGCGCGCCGCCAGCGGCACATTCAGCCAGCGGCCGCCATGCTTCGGGAAGACGGTCTCGCCATCCGCCCTGTCGAAACCACAGGGCCCGGCTCTGCCACCCACCTTGCCCGCGAGGCCGCGGCGAATGGCGACGATCTGGTGATCGTTTGCGGTGGTGACGGCACCATCAACGAGGCGCTGAACGGCCTCGCGCCCGGCCACACTCCGCTCGCCGTCCTGCCCGGCGGCACCGCCAATATTCTTGCCAAAGAGCTTCGCCTTCCGCATCATCCGGTCCGCGCGGCGCGGCAACTCGCGGCGTGGAAACCGCAGCGCGTGGGATTGGGGCTGGCCACGGAATACTCCGGCCAGGTTTCAGGTCCGGTGCCGGGAGCCGGTCGCCGCTACTTTGTCTCGGTTGCCGGCATCGGCTTCGACGCTCACATTGTCCGCATGTTATCCAATGATCTGAAGCTGCGCCTGGGGGTTGCCGCTTACGTCATCGAGGCCGTGCGGCAGGTTTTCCGGTATCCATTCCCGCTCTTCCGGCTGATGAACGGGAACGAGGAGTACGCGGCATCATTGGTGGTGATGCAGCGGTCGAGACTTTACGCGGGCTGGCTGCATCTCGCCCGGCGCGATGGAATCTTCCAGCCGGATATCAGCCTGAGCGTGTTTCCAAGCCGGAGCGGCGGGCGGTATTTTCTTTATTCGGCCGCGGTGCTGGCGCGACTTCTTCCGGGTGACGTCAAGCGGATCGATTCCACGTTGGCGGTCTGCGAGCCGCGCTCCGCCGGCGACGCGGTCTATTACGAACTCGACGGGGAATTGGCCGGAAAGCTGGCCGCGAAATTCGAATTTGTGCCGGACGCGCTGACGCTTTTGATGCCGCCGGAGTTTGCGCCACGATAGAAGTAGGGGCGACCCTCGTGGGCGCCCTTTCGGCCGGCTCAACGCCTAATCGGTGCTTTTCTTTTCCGGACGCAACAGCGGGAACAGGATCACATCCCGGATCGATCGTGAATCCGTCAGCAGCATGGTCAGGCGGTCAATGCCGATCCCCTCGCCGCCCGTGGGCGGCAAGCCGTAGCTCAACGCCCGCACGTAATCTTCATCGATGGTGTGCGCGGAAAGGTCTCCCTTTTCGCGGAGCAGTTGCTGATACTCAAAGCGGTCGCGCTGCTCGCGCGGATCGTTCAATTCGCTGAAGGCGTTCGCCACTTCCATGCCTCCGATGTAAAGCTCGAAACGCTCGACCAAGTTCGGATCGTCCGGCTTCTGCTTGGAGAGGGGCGAGACTTCCAGCGGATAATCCATCACAAACGTTGGCTGCGTCAGATGCTGCTCCGCCACGGCCTCAAACAGCGACTGCAACGCCAGGCCCGGCGCCGTGCCTGGAGGCAAAGCTACGGGATGAATGGATTCGTCTTTTTGTTGGGCGGCCCAGCCGTCATACGTCTCGAGCCATTTGAAAACGGCCTTCGACTCGGCAGGTCCCTCGAGCGTAGGTCCGGTTCCGGCTGCCTTGGGCCAATACTGAACGATCGCCTCCTTCATGGTCAGGCGATGGAAGTGGGCGAAGGAGATTTGCTGGCCGGCAAACTCGAAGGTGGTTGATCCCAGCACTGTCTGCGCCACCTGGCGAAGCAGCCGCTCGGTCAAGGTCATCATGTCGCGGTAGTCGGCATAGGCCTGGTAAAACTCGAGCATGGTGAACTCGGGATTATGCTGCGTGGAGATGCCTTCATTCCGGAAGTTGCGGTTGATTTCATAGACGCGATCCAGCCCGCCCACCACGAGCCGCTTCAAATACAGCTCCGGCGCCACCCGCAAGTAGAGGTTAATATCCAGCGCGTTGTGGTGCGTGACGAAGGGCCGCGCCAGTGCGCCGCCGGGCAACGGCTGCAACATGGGAGTTTCGACTTCCATGAAACCCTCGCCATCCAGAAAATCACGCAGCGCCCGCACGATCTTGCTGCGGCGCTCGAAGGTCTTGCGCACTGCTTCGTTCGCCATCAGATCGAGATAACGCTGGCGGTAGCGAATCTCCACGTCCGCGAGGCCGTGCCATTTTTCCGGCATCGGCAGCAGCGCCTTGGCCAGAAAATGCAAGCGGCTGGCGTGGATGGTGAGCTCGCCGGTCCGGGTGCGGAAAAGATAACCCTCGATGCCAATCAGATCGCCCAGATCGAGCAGTCTGTAAAGCTCAAAATCACGCTCGCCCACAGCATCCAGCCGCACATACACCTGCAGCCGCGCGCCGCCGCCGGCAAGATGCGCGAAGCCTGCCTTGCCATGAGGCCGAATGGTCATCAGCCGGCCCGCCGCGCGCACCACCGGCTTTTCCTTTTCCAGTTCCTCGGCGGTTTTTTCGGAATAAGCGGACAAAATCGCCGGCAGCGTGTGGGTGGTATCAAACTTTCGCGGGTAAGGTTCAAAACCCAGATCTACGATGGCGCGCAGTTTCTTCTGCCTTTGCGCGATCAGCGTTGATGCCTCATGTTCCTCAAGTTGCACAGAAAAACCTCCATTTCAACCGAGCGGAATTAAATCGACGCGGCCAATAGGAACGCAATAAGCTTTGTTACATGGCGCTGTAGCGGCGCTCTGTGAGCGCCGTCCAGACCGGCGGTCATCGACTGCCGCTACCGCGACGTCGTAACCTCACTTCGGCGTTCGTATTAATAGATTGGCGAAGAAAGCCGTTTCAATCAAGGAGATTTGCGGGACGCGTCGGTAGAAGGGAAGGCATATGCCATCCGTCTGGGCGTGGCGCAGAGTTTGCACCTTTCAAACTCTGCAGTTTTTTGGTTTGCGAACAGGCAACAAAC
>JBOGKI010000198.1:0-7936 GCA_050745605.1 Terriglobia bacterium
ACATGGCACCCAGCGGCCACATCGTCTTCCCGGGCGAGTCCGGATTGAATGACCTTCTCGTGGAAATATTCCGTGGCGGGGCCGGCCGGCTCATCGCCGTCAAAAGTGAGGAAGCCACCTTTTGTAGCCAGGAAGATTTCATCCCGTTGCAGTTTGCCTTCGTCCAGTAGCGCCCTTAGTACTTCTCCAATCACACGCTCGCTGCGCTGGTGACGGTAGTTCACAGCCGTGTCGATGACGTTGGTTCCCAGCTCAATCGCCAGGCGGATGGACTCGTGATATTGTTCGTCGCAGAGCCCCGTCGGCGGGCCGAGATAAGTTCCCTGCCCGATCGAGGAGAGCCAGAGGCCGTGCGCTTCGCGGAAATGGTCAGGTAAGTGGTCCTTGAACCGGTCTCGGAAGCGCGCCGTTCCGTCGTGTGTGGCATATCCGGAAATAAGCATCGCTGCAGTGTCCTTCAGAAGCCCGCATTCCCCTTTTAGCGTGTACATCAGGAAAAGGCAAGAGACAAGTGACGAGTGACAGGAGAGAAAAGATGCGCTGTCCGGTCACTGGCTCTTGCTTGTCACTCGTCACTTGTCTCTGGTCAGTGTCCGCCGCGCACCAAGAACAGGGGTATTTCCGATTCGTGACGGACGGTTTCGATGGTTTCTCCATAAATCAGGTCGTAGAGCAAGCGGTGGCCGTGGGTCGCCATGGCGATCAGATCGCAATTTTCCTCCCGTGCCGCCCGCAGGATTTCGTTGGCGGGCTTCCCAGCGGCGTGGAGGGCCTCAACCTGAAATCCGGCATCGCGGAGGTCCTTGCAAACGATTTCGAGGTATTCCCGGTCCTCGCGCATCTCTTCGGAATCGGCCAGGTTCAGGCTCAACTGCCATTGCGCTTGCCAACCGGTAGACACGTGCAGAAGCAGGATCTGGGCTTTTGTCAGCCGCGCCAGTTCCTTAACGTGAGGCAAGAGGGCCTGGTCAGCCTTGCTGTGGTCGAGCGCCACGAGGATTTTGGTAAACATGATGCCTCCGCGGTTATTCTCCCGAAGCTTTATTCGAGGACCGTCAGGGCACGGTCTTAACCGCGTTCTGACGGTCCTTCACAAGAAGTTCGCGAATAATTCCGGCTAAGATATCGCTCCCCGGATCCATACGAACACCAGGTACCCGTTCAGTCCGGCAATCAGCCAGGCCACAGCCCAGGAAATGGTATGGAGCCAGCGTGGACTTGCAAACTTTCCCATCAAGGCTTTGCTCCCTGCGAATTTCACGAGCGGGAAAACGGCAAACGAGAGCTGAAGGCTCAACACCACTTGGCTCAGCATCAGAAGCTGGTTCGTGCCTTTTGCGCCATAGAAAATTACAGCGAAGATGGCTGGAATAATCGCCAGCAAGCGCGTGACCATGCGCCGAAGCCACGGGGTGAGCCGAAGGTGAAGAAAGCCCTCCATGACCACCTGGCCCGCCAAGGTGCCCGTGAGCGTTGAATTCTGCCCCGAGCAGAGGAGCGCGACGGCGAAAAGCAGGCTGGCGGCCTTGACGCCGAGAAGAGGTGAGAGGGTGTGATAGGCGTCTTGAATCTCCGCGACCTGATAGAGTCCGTGGCGATAGAACGTGGCGGCGGCCATGATCAGAATGGCGGCGTTTACAAGAAAGGCGAGGTTCAAGGCTAAGGCCGAGTCCAGCAGGTTGTAACGGACGGCGGTTTGCAGGCCCTCGGGCGTCCGTTCAACGGCGCGAGTCTGAACCAGGGAAGAATGGAGATAGAGATTGTGCGGCATGACCGTGGCCCCGAGCATCCCCACGGCAATATAAAGCATGCTGTAGTTGGTCAAGACTTCTTTTGCCGGCAAGATGCCGTGGGCCATGGCCGTAACATCCGGTTTGACCAATAGAATTTCAATCAGGTAACAAAGCCCGATGGTTCCGATGACGATCACTACGACGATTTCCAGATATCGAAAGCCACGGTGCTGGAGATAAAGGATGGCCAGGACATCCAGCGCCGTAATCGAGACTCCCCAAAGTAGTGGAATGTGGAAGAGAAGGTTCAGCGCGATGGCTGATCCAATGACCTCTGCCAGGTCGCACGCCGCAATGGCAATCTCCGCGAAAATCCAGAGAATGATTCCGGTCCGGCGGCTGTAATAATCCCGGCAGACTTGCGCCAGGTCTCTCTGCGCCACAATGCCGAGGCGCGCAGCGAGCGTTTGAAGCAGAATCGCGATCAGATTGGAAAGTAGCAGAACAAAGATCAGGCGATAAGCAAACTGCGAACCCCCTGCGAGGTCCGTGACCCAATTTCCTGGATCCATGTATCCCACGGCGACCAGGAATCCCGGCCCGGAAAAAGCCAAAAGTTTGCGCCAAAAGCTGGCCTGGCTGGGCACGGGAATACTGCGATGCACCTCGGGGAGCGAGGGGGTGCGGGCGGCTTGGCCGGAAGAGCTTGGGTACTTGAGTCGCATAGGCCCGGGAATTTACAGTGCGCATGGGCGCGTGAAATCCGAGACTCAGGTTAGGCGATTGGAAGGATGGGGTCAAGCCGAAGGCCAGTTTGCGTTTGGCCTGCCTGGACCGGCCTGGCCGTTCAGTCATCAAAATTCGCCTCCGCGTCCGCCGTTTCATGCCATGATGTGGTGTAGGGAAAGATGCCGGAAGCCGGTGCCGTTTGTGGCGTCCTTGGCAGTGGAAAAAACCAACTCGGATTGGCCGGAAATAGATGAGGAGGGGCGCTTAGGTTCCTGCCGGGGCGGGAGTAGCTCGCAGGCTCTTTGAACGAGTGTTCTGGAAAAGGCAAAACCCAAACCGTCGTGGGAACTCTGGTAAGAATGAATGATCGTGGGAACCGGCATTGATATTGCGGAGACGGACCGGATCCAGCGAGGACTGGAAAAACACGGCGGCCGTTTTGTGAGGCGCGTGTTCACGCCGCAAGAAGTTGAATACTGTGACCGGTTCAAGAACCGGGCGGAGCGTTACGCCGCGCGCTTTGCGGCCAAGGAAGCGGCCTTCAAGGCCCTGGGAACGGGATGGACGCAAGGCGTTCGATGGCTCGACGTGGAGGTGGTCCATCTTCCGAGCGGCAAGCCGGAGCTGATGCTGACCGGCAAGGCTCTGGAGGTTGCGCAGGGACTGCGGGTAAGCCGGATGTCGGTTTCGCTGTCTCATGCCGATCGGTATGTCGTTGCGCATGTCGTCTTCGAGTCTGAGGACTGAGCGGTGGAGGTTGTGCTGGCTTGCCGGCCTGTTGGCCGCCGTCGCGTGTTGTGCCGGCACGGTGAGTCGAGCCGCATCCGATTGCCGCCACTTTTCCCGGACGTCACTGGTCACGCTCAATTCCAGGAGGGCTGTGAAACTTTTGATCTCACAGCCCAAGCCGCATTACCCGCCGGCTGCGCAGGTTAACTATATTCATGGCAAGGTGAGACTCTCGGTCACCATCGGCTGCCAGGGGCGGGTCCAGATGGTTCACGTGATCAGTGGCCATGCTTTCCTAGCGCAAGCTGCCATTGATGCAATCCGCCAATGGGTTTATCGTCCCTACCGCAATAGTGCGGGTCCGGTTCCATTTCAGACTAGCGTTGATGTCAACTTTGATCTCCGTAACTCGAACTTGAGGCATTTTCCGGCGCGGCCTGATCAGGACTTGCTGCGGGCGGTACGCCCGCCGAAATTGCTCTCGGCCCTGGACCATCGGATGATCGGAGATGCGCCTCGCCTTCGCATGCTGGTGAGCAGCAAAGGCCGCGTCATCGACTCAACGCTCCTGGACGGCACGCCCGAGGAGTTCCAGGCGGCCAACGTCATTGTGACGAACTGGAAATTCATACCGGCAAAGTGCGATAACCTGGATGTTCCCTGGTATGTTGAGATGGTGGTGCCGGTATTGCCCAAGAAGGCCGGCGGCGCGGTGCGGCTTGAACAGGGCTCCCGTCCAGGGTGCTGCGCAGCCGGGGCGGATTTGAACTTGTGAAGGTTTCGGATTCGTCAAACCGCGCCTCGTTGCGGCGGATGCGAAGTTCGTGGATACTCCATGGTGGGTGATATGAGGCGATTTTCAAAAGCCGGTGCGTTCGTTCTGGCCCTTGGACTCATTCTGGTTCTGCCAGGAACTGCAGGCTCCAAAGACAAGGGTGATGCGAATCCGTTCAGATACGCGGGAGGAACGGAGAGGCTGCATGAGGGCTGCCCTGGCCAGCTCGAGCTGACAGATCATGGCATGACATTCCACTGTCCGGACGGTTCGATCACCGCTCCGTACAACTCGATCCGGCTCATGCAGTACCGGCCGGACATCAGCCGCCAGGTCCGCAAGATGAAACTCAAATGGAAGGTGAAGCCCTACGCGTCCGGGGGCAAACATAACCGTTACTTCACCGTCGTTTTCACCAGCGCGGAGCGCAGCCACATCATGGTGCTGGAAGTTGGCCCTGATGAAATGCGGCCCTATCTTGCGGAGATTGATTTGAAGTCCGGCCAGCGCGTTCAAGTGTGGGAGCTTGAGATTTATGACGAATGACGGAGGAGCTGCTGGCGGCGGTTGTTACGGAGGTTCACGCCTCACTTTTTCTTCGCGAGGTTGTAATAGCCGGAACGGGCGCGGACTTTGAAAGACGGCAGCTTCACCTCAATTTGTAGGCGGTGGAATCCCGTTTGATTTAGGGTGCTTGGCGCGTAGGCGAGCTCATACTGGCTGTTGATCTCCAGCGCGACCTGGGTCAATTGCTTCTGCAGGGTCTTCTTGGACCAGTGGGAATAGTCCACTCCGCCGGTATAGCCCGCGTAGGCTTGCAGGAGGCTTTTCGCCGCCGCCGACCGGATCACGTCTCCGCTCTCCGTCACGATGGGAATAACAGGAATATCCGGTGTGTCATAGTAGTTCTGACTCGCGGTGACGGTGTGCGGCTGTTCGCCGGGAGTGGGGCGGGCCATGGCGGTATCCAGCGGATTGGGCTGCCGCGGCTGGTCCTGCCGCCGCAGCAGCGCCTGCATGGCGCTGAATTGAAGTCCGTAGATCGCCACCCCCGCGGCCATGGCGGCATGAATCACGTCCTGGGGCCGGTTGCGGCTTCCCCGGTCAAATCCCTCCGACAAAGCGATCACGACGCGGCGCTCCGCCACGGGACGGCTGGAAAGCATGGCAATGGCCTGCATGAGGGCGTCGTTGAGGCGGGCCTTCGCTCCATCCGGCTGCACGCTGCTCAGGGTTTTTGCAAGCACCTCCTCCTGCCGTGCGAAATTTTGTGCGATCTTCACCTGATTATCAAAAAAAACGACTGCCGCCCTGCCTGTGGCGCCGAGGATCAGATTGGAAAAGATGGAGCCCAGCGGGCGAACTTGATCCAGCAGGGGCGCGACGGCTTGGCTATTTTGCACCACGATCACCAAGGCGACGGGTTCCGTCGCCAGTCCAAATCGCTCGATCTTCTGCGGCACCCCATCATCAATGATTTCAAAATCGCTCTCCTTCAGGTCCTGCACAAAATTGCCAGATTTGTCCATCACCGTCGCCGGTGCATTGACGATGGTGGTTTGAATGTGAATTTTGGATTGGGCAGTGGCCGCAGACGGCCCGTCCGAGGTTGAATTAGACGCGCTAGCGGCGGCGGAACTCTTAAGTTTAGTGTGATCCTGTTGTCCCATCGCTGTGGCTGCCACCTGGGCCACAAACAAAAAGATCAAAACAGTAAGCGCGGTGCTGAACTTCCATGTCCAGCGCCCGGCTGGCGCCGGGGCTTGGGAATCGCCTCTTTCGGCGCAAGGATCATGCCGGCCTATCTGAAGCTCGTGCGAGTTCGTAATTTCCTCCTCGGATCTGCCTGTCCTTTGAGACTCCACAGCGCGATCCGTCTCCATTTTACCTTGCGCCAAGGTTAGATTACCGGAGATTACGAATTATAGCGGCGCCAAAAGCTGTAGCGGCGGTCCGCGACCGCCGGTTTCTGGGCGCGCTTAGATCGCCGCCACAGAGAAGGTTGGCAGTGGAAAATAGGCAGGACAAGGGTTTCGGAGAAGGGGTCCAAACGAGCAGCAAATTCGCATACGCAAAAGTCTCGACGGAATTCATTTCCCGAATCGCGCTGGATCCGCGGAAAACCGGCGCGCCTTTCGATGACGAAGGACGTGTCAAATCGAAGCGAGCGAACGTTCAATACATGGGCATGCCGGGGTCCACTTCGGAGGCCCAGGCGCGAATACCGCCTCGCAGGTTATGAACCTTGCGGAAGCCGGCTTTACGCAGCAGGTCGGTCGCCTGGGCGCTGCGCATCCCGCTGAGGCAATGGAGCACAATTTCATCCGATGAATTCAGTTCGTTCATCCGCCGCGTGAATTCGCTCAGCGGGATCAGCTTGGAGCCGGGAATGCGGCAGATGTCAAATTCGTGGGGCTCGCGCACGTCGATCAGGACGAAGGGGTCCTGGTTATCCATCTTCTGTTTCAGATCCGTTGCCGTAATTTCCGGCACCACTTCCTGCGGCTCAGACTCCTCACCCCGAACCCCGCAAAATTCCTCGTAATCGATCAGGTGGGTGATCGTAGGATGCGCGCCACACACCGGGCAATCCGAGCTCTTGCTGAGCTTTAGCTCGCGGAATTTCATTCCGAGCGCGTCGAAGAGCAGCAGCCGGCCGATCAGCGGCTGGCCTTTCCCAAGAATCAGCTTGATGGTTTCGATGGCCTGGATGCAGCCCACAATGCCGGGAAGAACACCCAGCACGCCGCCCTCCGCGCAGCTCGGAACCAGGCCAGGTGGAGGCGGCTCCGGATAAAGGCAGCGGTAGCAAGGCCCTTCTTCGGCGTAGAAGACGGACGCCTGGCCCTCAAAACGGAAGATGCTTCCATAAACGTTGGGTTTTTTGGCGAGCACGCACGCATCGTTCACCAGATAGCGCGTCGCAAAATTATCAGTGCCGTCCACCACGATATCGAAGTCGCGGATGATCTCCAGGGCATTTTCCGAAGTCAGTCGAGTCTCAAAGGGCACGACTTCGACGTTGGGATTGATGTCCAGGACGGCATCACGGGCGGATTGCAATTTGGGACGTCCCACGTCTTCGGTGCCGTGAATGATCTGCCTCTGAAGGTTCGTGAAATCGACCACGTCAAAGTCCACGATGCCCAGCGTGCCCACGCCGGCGGCAGCCAGGTAAAGCGCCAGGGGCGATCCCAAGCCTCCCGCTCCAATGCACAGAACCTTGGCCTGCTTGAGCTTGAGCTGCCCCTCCATACCCACTTCGGGCATGATTAGATGCCGGCTGTAGCGGTAAACCTCTTCGCGATCCAATTCCGCGCTTTGTCCTGCTGTATAAGTCGCCATAGAATTAAGCCTCGCTGACTCGATTTCGAATAAACAGCGCCGCTCCCTGGCGTCAAAAGCGGCCGGATTCTTGCGGCGGCTGTCGAGCGGAATGAGAGCGGCAGGGAAGGGAAAATGCCTGGGATTCCGGCCCTTTCGGACCCAGGCTAACTACAGATGCACGCCAGCCCAGCGCCACCTGCGATGGATGGGACAATGCTGATGACGTCATTCTCGTTGATGGGAGTCTGGTCCTTCTGTAGGTAACGAATATCCTCGTCGTTCAGGTACACGTTGACGAAGCTGCGGAGCTTTCCTTCGTCATTGTACAAGTGCTTGCGGAGGCCGCCATACAGGGCGGTCAGCCCCTGCAATGCCTCTCCCACCGTGGTTGCCCGCAACTCCACGGCATCTCTCTTCTCCGTGTATTGCCGGAGAGGAGTGGGGATGATGATTTTAACCGCCATGCCAACTCCTTTGTAAAACTGTAGCGGCGGTCTATGACCGCCCGTGCCTGACCGCCGCTACCGCCAAGACTCATGGCGTTCGCATCAGGCATCAACCACTTCGACCGCCTCGAAATCAAACCCAGACCGGTCTTGGGCAAGCACCCAGGACGTAAATTCTCCGGCTTCTCCCTGAATCA
>JBOGKI010000199.1:0-7926 GCA_050745605.1 Terriglobia bacterium
CCGCGCGAGGCTGGAGCCTTAAAGGATACCGGCACGCCGCCATCTTTGATTATGACGACGGCACCAAGCTGTATTTGGAGAGAACGCAGGGGCTGGCGCGGATGAACCGGCTGACTTCCGGCCCCATCCATCTCTGGCGCTGGTCCCATCGCTGGTTCCGGCCGCAGCAGAAAGAGGAATTCCGGGTCGATGTAACGCCCGGCGGTCAGGTGGTGGGCTTCGATCACGAGATTCCGGAAACCGCCTCCGGCGCCAATCTTCCGCAGCAACAGGCCCGTTCTATTGCTGAAGATTTTCTGCGCAACGTGATGCGCCGCGACCTGAACAGCCTGTCATTCGTTGAAGCGAGCACAGAAAAGCGTCCGGCCCGTACCGATCACACCTTCACCTGGAAAGAGAAGAGTGTTGACTTGGGGCAGGGCAGCCTGCGCCGGGAAGTGGACGTGGCGGGCAGCGAGGTGACCGGATACTCCGAGTACGTCAAGATTCCGGAGCTCTGGCAGAGAGGATATGAAAAGTTACGCTCCCGCAATATTTCCGCTCAGGTGGTGGACGAAGTCTTCTGGGTGTTGTTGAGCCTGGCCATGCTAGTGCTCCTTTTCCGGCGCATCCGTGACCGGGACATTCCCATGCGCATGTGCTTCGGATTCGGAGCCGTCGCCGCGGTACTGGCCTTTCTTGGGCATTTGAACACGTTTCCGCTCACCGAGTTCTCGTACAACACCACGGAGTCCTTCTCGAGCTTCATCACCAGCTATCTCTTCCAGGGCCTCGCCAGCGCCGTTGGTATCGGCGTTCTCATTTTCCTCGTGGTGGCCGCCTCCGAACCGGTCTACCGGGAGAGCTTCCCGGGTTTTATCTCCTTGCGGCGCCACCTGAGCTGGAACGGTTTGCGCACGCGCTCCTTTTTAATCGCCAATATCGTTGGCATTTGTCTCACTTTCTTTTTCTTCGCTTATCAGACGACTTTCTATCTTGCGGCGAATAAACTCGGCGCGTGGGCGCCGGTAGACCTCCCATTTTCCAATGAGCTGAATACGCGGATTCCGTGGATCGCCGTGCTCTTCACAGGGTTTTTTCCGGCCGTCACCGAAGAGATGCAATTCCGCGCTTTTGCCATTCCATTCCTCAAGAAAATCTCGCGGTCGTGGTCGGTGGCCTTGGTTCTGGCCGCATTCAACTGGGGTTTCCTGCACTCAGCTTATCCCAATCAACCTTTCTTTATTCGCGGAGTGGAAGTGGGCGTGGGCGGCATCATCACGGGCCTCATCATGCTGCGCTTCGGAATCCTCGCGACGCTGGTGTGGCATTATTCAGTGGATGCTCTTTACACTGCTTTCCTGCTGCTTCGCTCACCCAACCATTACCTGATGATCTCCGGCGGTCTCTGCGCTGGAATCATGCTGATTCCTTTGATGGTGGCCCTGATCGCCTATTGGCGGACCGGTACTTTCAGAGATGAATCCGGATTAACCAATGCTCGCGAAGGGGTTTCTCGTGCAGAACAGGCGCTGGCCAGATCGACAGCGGAAACGCCTCTGTGCTATCACGTTTTGACCCGAGGGCGGGTGAGGTTGGCCATCATTCTCACCGTGATTGGGTTGGCAGCCTCGATGATCCACATCTACCACTTTGGGTCCGGCTTGAAAATTCACGAGACCCGGGTGGAAGGGGTTCGGCAAGCAGACGCTTACCTTCAGGGCTTGCATGTGAATACGGCGAGCTATAAGCAAGTGGCATGGCTCGATGAAAACGTCGATCCACTGACCGTCCGATATTTGCTGCAACACGAGCCGGTTCAGAAGGCGGACCAGATTTACCGAGAATCCACGGAAATGCTGCTTTGGGAGGTTCGTTATTTCAGACCGCTTCAGAAGGAGGAGTATCGGGTTTTTGTGGATGCAGTTCATGGGAAGGTTTTTGGGGTTCAACACTTGCTGGATGAGAATGCTCCCGGTGCGTCACTTCCGAGTGACACAGCGAAATCTCTCGCCGAGAAGGCCGTTGAGGAGCACGGCTACAAGCTGAGCGATTTCGTTCTGCAAAGCCAGCAAGCCAAGAAGCGCAAGGCGAGGATGGATTACTCGGTGGTGTGGCAGGCCAAGCCCGGGGATTCTCGCAATGTTGGCGGAGCATTCTACCGGCTCGACGTGGAGATTGCGGGCGGGCAGGTGGTCAGCTTCTCGCGTTACTTGAAACTGCCGGAGGCATGGATCCGTCACCATGATTCCTGTGGACTCCCCAACTCCATCCTTCTGGGTCTGTCGCTTCTGTTCGGCGCGGGTGTAGCCGGAGGTGCGGTCTGGCTTTTAGTCCGCCAGGTGCGGCAGGGGAGCATCTTGTGGAACCGGGCCCTGAAGGCGGGTTTAATTTTTGCGGCGATTGTCTTCGTTTCGGAATTCAATCAACTCGCCAGCCTCAACCGCGGTTATGACACCTCCATTTCCTTTGCGAATTTCCATCTTCAAACGGTGGTGGCTTATTTCGTCTTGCCCTTGGTAGCCGGCCTTTTCATCTGGCTTCTGGTGGGTCTTGCCACGAGTCTTTATCCAGACTCGTGGCAACTTCTGAGCCGGCGCTCGCGGCGCACTTGGCGCCGGGACGCAGCCATCGTCATCCTGCTTTCCATCGGCGTCGCTGAAGGTATTGGAAAGGCTCTCGCCTGGTTTGCCGCTCGCTTTCACGCTTACGCGGCGGTGGACATCAGTCTGGCGCCGCCGCAGGTGGACGCCTCCTATCCCGCGCTCGGAGCTATCCTTCACGCCCTCCTCTATGGCGTTGCCGCTTCGGCCGCGGCTGCCATCGCCATCTACGGAGTGCTGCTCCTCTGGCGGCGCGCCCGTTGGCTCTTCTGGCTGGGCCTCATTTTGTTCGCGATCACGCTGGGACCCTCCGGTGCGCATTCTGTCCGTCAGTTCGCGGTCGGTTGGGGACTACGGACCCTTCCAGCGATGGTCGGCATCCTCCTTGTGGCCTTCTTCTTTCGGGATAATGTTGCTGCTTATGTTGGCGCGGCGGTGGTCTCCGAGTGCGGCGGTTCCATCGTTTCGCTTCTTGGCGTGCCGATTTCTTTCTACCAGTGGAATGGAATCATTCTGGCGGTCCTGCTGGTGATTTTCCTTTGGTGGCTGCTGGTTCCGGGCCAGGGAGGGACTGCGCCCGCGCCAGGTGAGATAGATAACTTATCATAAGCCCGCTCATCCACTGTGCGCCGCCGGTCTGTTCCGTTCTCCGCCCAGGGCTCTGCCGGGGCTCGGACTAATAGAGCACCACAGAATCATACATTTTGCTTTGACCGTTCTGCCACAGCGCGTATTGCAGGTGGAACTTTGCATTCATGGATGCTGCTCCAATCTCCCCCTTGTTGTTCATGGCAATCACTGCCGATTCACTAGTTCGATTGGTGGGGATGGTCTTGACCATGAAGTGCAATATCTCTTCGCAAGCTGTCTGCGGAGGGATGCCTCTCGCCATCATTTGTACAATCGAAACGCTGGTGCAATAGTTGGTCATCAGGTCACCATCGCCAGTGGCGGAAGCTCCCCCCACGTTGTCATCCGCGTAAACGCCGCAGCCGACCAGCGATGAATCCGCGACCCGCCCGTGAATCTTCCATGCCAGCCCCGACGTGGAACACCCGGAAACCATGTGACCCTTGCCATCGGTCGCAACAAAGCCGATGGTATCGTGATTCTCAGGCGAGATCGCCCAGAATGTCTCGTGATGGAGCTTGGCCCTCCAGTCGAGCCATTTTTGCAGGCTTTCCGGGGTTAATAGCTGCATGGGCTTGAAACCCATCTTCAGGGCGAACTGATAGGCCCCATCCCCTGCCAGGGTCGTGTGCCTGGTCTTCTCAATCACCAGGCGCGCCACAGAAATGGGGTTCTTGATCATATGCAGGTTGCAGATGGATCCAGCGCGGTGGCGCGTGCCGTCCATAATCGCCGCATCCAGTTCCACCACCCCTTCTTCATTCGGAAGCCCGCCGTAGCCGACGCTTGTGACCTTCGGATCATCCTCCGGCACATTGATCCCTTTTTCCACCGCATCCAGCAGGCTTCCACCGGAGTGAAACACCTCCGCCGCTTTGTCAATCGCCGGCTTCCCGTGAGGCCATGTCGCCAGAAAGACCGGACCGGTTGTCGCGCCCGCCGGTTCTGCTCCTAACGCGGTCTTGAAGTCTGCTGCTGCCATCGCTGCTGTCCCCGCCACGGTCTTGATGAAGTCCCTTCTGTCAAACGGTTCCATTGCGCCCCTTTCGGATGATTTGAAGTTAGTGAAATTGATACACCATGAATCGGAGTTCTGTTCTGCGGTGCGCCGTCGTCCTCATTTTTTATCCTTCTGTTGGGCTCGGGGTGTTATTCCACGCTTCGCAGGTTTCTTCCCCCAACCGCCGCCACCGGGTGTTTCAATCCGCAAACGGCTTCCCGCCGGCGCGCGAAACATGGTCTTGGATGGTAAATCAGCGGCACGGTTGCCGCGCTGGGGCAAAAACAAAACGTTCCTCCCCGGCTTGCCGGGCTTGCCTCCCTGAAGGCCGTAAGGCGGAAAGCGCCTCCGGTCCGAAAGAATACTGCAATTCACGTCTGTGAGGAATTCAATTTCGCGGACAATTCCATCGCCGCCCCGAAACAAGCCCTCGCCGCCCGAGTTGGGCCGTAGAGCGTAACGCCGGATGCGTACCGGGTAAGCAGACTCTAAGGCCTCAACCGGGGTATTCAATGAATTAGTCATGTGGGTGTGAACCCCGCTCAACCCGTCGGAGTCTGGCCGCGCCCCCATGCCGCCCGCGATGGTTTCATAGTAGGTGAACGTTTCGCCCTGGTGCGGTCCGGGCCGCGGATCAACGCCTCCGAAGGACAGGTTATTCATCGTGCCTGAGCTTGCGGCCGGGATGACCTTGGGCAGGGCCTTGGCCAGTGCCTTCAGCAGGACGTCTACGATGCGCTGCGAGGTTTCAACATTCCCACCCGCAACTGCCGATGGAAAACGAGAGTTGACGACGCTTCCTTCCGGCGCGATGACGGTGATGGGCTCCATCAGGCCGGAGCAGGCCGGCGCTTGCTCTCCCAACAGACAGCGGAACACATAGAAGGCCGCCGATTGCGCGATCGCCATCACCGCATTCAGGCTGCCGCGACAAGAGGGCGATGAGCCAGCAAAATCGACATGAGCCTTTTCGCCGTGAATTGTGATGCAAACCTTTAGACTGATCGGCTGACGCTCGATGCCGTCGTCGTCCAGAAAGTCTTCCGCCCGGTAGACGCCGTCCGGAATGTTGCGCAGTGCGCGGCGCATCAGACGCTCGGAATAGCTCTGAAGCTCCTCCAGATAGAACCGTGTTTTCGGGGCCCCATGCTTCGTTACAATTTCCAGCAGCCGGCGCTCGCCCAGCCGGCACGAAGCGACCTGCGCCATCAGGTCGCCCTCGCGCTCGCGCGGCGTCCGCACATTTGCCAGCAGCAGAGCGAGTACGTCTTCCTGCACTCTCCCTTGGCGATAGAACAGCACCGGTGGAATGCGCAAACCTTCCTGCATGATCTCCTCGCTCAACCCCATGGACCCCGCTTGTGCGCCGCCCACGTCCGCATGGTGAGCGCGATTCGTCACGAAGAACATTGGCGTTGTAATTCCCGGCGGGGCCACCGGCATCACCAGAGTGATGTCGGGCAAGTGAGTGCCGCCGGCATAAGGGTCGTTCAAGATGGCGATATCGCCGGCTTTCAGGTCAAGTGATGAGACAGCAGCCGTCACCGACATGGGCATGGATCCCAGGTGGACCGGCATGTGATCACCCATGGCCACAGCTCGGCGTTTGCCGTCAAAGACCGCGCAAGAGTAATCCCGTCGTTCCTTGATGTTCGGCGAGAAGGCGGATCGACGTAACGACGCACCCATCTCTTCGGCGACCGAATGGAAAAGGCTCTTGAAGATTTCGAGCTCGGCAGCATCAGCGCGCATGGCGCTCCAAACCCAAATTCAAAAATGGGTCCACTCGGCACTCATAGTCCGGTGGAATGACCGTGGTCGAACTGTATTCGGTGATGACGGCGGGTCCCCGAATTCGCATGCCGGAGCGCAGCAGGTGGCGGGCGTAGACGGGACTGCGAGTCGGCTTTCCATCAAACCACAGGGATTTCTGGCTGGTCACGGCAGGCGTGGCATCGGTTCGTCCCATACGCTGCGCCCTTAGCCGTGGCTTGGGAGTCCGAATCATGAGCCGGACCCTCAGGCTGACGATTTCGAGAGCTCGTCCCGGTTGCGAGTGTCCATGAGCCTTGAAGTGTTCTTGATGAAAATCGCCGGGGAAACGGGAGCTCATCGGAACCGTCAGTTCATAGCCCTGTCCCGTGTAGCGAACATCCAGCCGGCGTTCGGCGCGAGCGACTCTTCCGTCGAATCCTTCTTTGGTGAGCGTGGCACGGCCCGCTGTTTCGAGTTTCTGAAAACGACGATCCAGTTCGCGTAAGAACGCGCGGAACGCATTCGATTTCCGTTGATCCGCTCGAGAAGGTACTGGCATCAAGACAGAAATCGAAACATCACGGATCATATCTGAAAGCAGAACCCCGAGCGCCGAGAAGGCTCCGGGATGTTGCGGAATGATGATCGTCCGGATTCCGAGTGAACGCGCCAGATCGGCGGCGTGCAGTCCGCCTGCTCCCCCGAAGCTGACCAACGTGAATTCGCGCGGATCGTGGCCGCGCTCGACAGAGACGAGCCGCAGAGCCCGCTCCATGGTGGCATTGGCGACGGAGACGACGCCTTCTGCGAGCCTGAATATATCTGAATAGGACTTTGCAGGGCGACCCAGCAAGCCCCGGCTTGGCTTGAGCCAGCGGTAGAAACATTCCGCGGAGGCTCGTTCATTCAATTGGTAATCGCCGCCCAGAAAGTGAGAGGCGTCCAGGCGGCCTAGGATCAGGTTGGCGTCGGTTACGGTGGGCTGATCTCCGCCGCGACCGTAACAAGCGGGTCCGGGTTCGGCGCCTGCGCTCTCCGGCCCCACCCGCAACGCTCCACCCGCGTCGATCCTGGCGAGCGATCCGCCGCCCGCACCTACCGAGTGAATGTCCAAAACCGGCACCGCGATGGGCAGTCCGCCCAGAACCGCCTCGCGCGTCAGGGCTGGACTTCCGTCCAGAAGGCACACATCCGTGGAAGTTCCGCCCATGTCAAAGCTGATGATCTGCCGCAATCCCAGCAGTGTTGCAAGCCGGTGCGCGGCCGCTACGCCGCCTGCGGGCCCCGAGAGGATGGTTCGAACCGGCTCCATCTGAATTTGTTCAGCGGCGGCAATGCCGCCGCTCGATTGCATCACATAAACCCGGCTTGAACGGTATCCGTGAAGAAAATCCGCCGGAGCAGCGAAGCTGCGCGGAGCAGTGGGTGTACCGTCCCTCGTCAAGGCATTGGCGGGATTTGAGACTTCCTGCCAGGCTTCCTTCAGCATCCAAACCTTGCTCGATTGTTTGGGAAGAGAAACCCGCTGCGGTGTGAGGCTTTCCTTAAGCTGAGCCAGGTAATGGTGCATCAATGGCACGAGGTAAGCGTTCGCCACCACCGTGGAGAGGCGTTCATACTCTCTGAATTCAGGCAGGATTTGATAAGAAACTGAGACGGGCAGACCCGTGGGCTGCAGTGAATCCGCCACCATTTTCTCATGGGCCGGGTTCGCGAACGAAAACAGGAAGCAGACGGCCACAGATTCCGCACCGCTCTTCAGGATACTGTCCTTCAGGCGGCGAAGTCCGGCGAAGGTCGGCCGGCATAGAACACTTCCATCGGCATCGGTCCGTTCCGTGACTCCAAACCGCCGCTCCTTCGGGACCAACGGTGGCTCCCGTTTCACCTTCAGGTCATACAGACGGGGCCGCGCTTGCCTCCCGATTTCAAGAAGGTCTTCGAAATCTTCGGTCGTAA
>JBOGKI010000200.1:0-7889 GCA_050745605.1 Terriglobia bacterium
GCACACCACCCATCATATAGTGAACCACGGGCCGCACCGGAATCAGTTGTGTGACAGGATCAAGGTTCTCGTATTTGAGGCACAGTTCCCGAACAAAAGGGAGTTTCGTGTTAATCGTCTTCGCTCCCAAGTGCCGGAGGTCGAGATTCACCACTGGACCATAGGGTCCCGTCAAAGTGCGGCCCTTCTCCTGTTCTCGAACGAACGCCTGCGACAGCCGGTCCCGCGGACCCAGCTCCATGCTACGCAAGACCGGCTTGGGTTGCGGCGTCCCGAGCTTGTAGTCCTGCAGATATCGATAGCCGTCCTTATTGAGTAAGTACCCGCCTTCGGCGCGCGCCGCTTCGGTAATGAGAATCCCGGTAAACGGGAGGCCCGTGGGATGATACTGAACAAATTCCATGTCCTTCAAAGGAGCGCCCGCGCGATAGGCCAGCGCCATCCCATCGCCGGTTTTGATGGCTGCATTGGTGGTGTAGCGGAAGACACGGCCACAGCCGCCTGAGCACAGGATGACAGCCTTAGCCGTAATTGCCTGAACCTTTCCGGTCGTCAGTTCTAACGCTACCACGCCCCGGACGCGACCATCATCCACCAGCAGTTGGGTGACAAAGTATTCGTCGTACCGGGTTATGGCGTCGTACTGGAGGGAGGTTTGAAACAGCGTGTGGAGCATGTGAAAGCCAGTCTTGTCAGCAGCAAACCACGTGCGTGTTTTTTTCATTCCACCAAAAGGCCGCACGGCGATGCGCCCATCGGGCTCCCGGCTCCAAGGACAGCCCCAATGCTCGAGCCGCATCAACTCTAACGGAGCCTCCTTCACAAACGCTTCCACGGCGTCCTGATCGCACAACCAATCACCGCCAGAGATGGTGTCGTACGCGTGCTCGTCCAGGCTGTCATCCGCAATACGGACCCCGGCTGCGCCCCCTTCAGCGGCGACCGTGTGACTTCGCATCGGATACACCTTCGAGACAATGGCCACGGTGAGGCGCGGAGCCGCTTCCGAAACAGCGATGGCGGCCCGCAGGCCCGCGCCGCCGCCGCCCACTACCACAACATCGTGTGAAGAGATATCAAGCATAGTGACCGATTTTCCGCATGATACGCTTGTAAGAGTGCAATTTCAAGCAGCCGAATGGAGTCACAGCCGTTTCGGAAGTTGTGGGTGTAGGACGCTTACAGGGACTGCTGACGGGGCTTGTAAGCCGCTGCACCGTCGCGCCTCGCGATCACGGTCTAATTTCGCGGCCTGAATTTCGGCATCCGCAGACACGCGCGCGATGAGCTGGCGCGGGAAGGATAGAAATTAGGCAGAGTAGAGCGAGGGGAGCAGCGGAGGCCAAGCCTTCAACTGGAATCGGCGAAAGCGGGCGCGGAAAGAGTGAGGAGCCATATGCGGAGCAGTTCAAACTTGCGCGGGCGGAGGCGGGAGGCTTGAAGGCCGTGAGGTTTGCCATTCATATTGTAGCAATAATGCTACAAGTTAGCGGGAAAACGCAAGCCCCTTCTTAATGCGAAAATAGGAAGTCATCTCCAAAACGGGACGCCTCAAGGTGTCGCTGCAAGCTTACAGGGCAGGATTGACCGGTTAACGTTTAAATTCCGAAACGGCTGCCACCGACGGGTGCTTTCTGTCCGCGGGCTTTTCATGGGGGCAACGGGCCCGCGGTCAATTCACAAGACGAATTGACCGCGGCAAAGAAGCGGGAGAGCTTCTCGTCGTCCAGTTTGCCGCCGGTGCGCACGCCGGTGCAGACATCCACGGCAAATGGGCGGACCCTGAGAATTGCTTCTGCCACGTTCTCCGCGCGCAATCCACCCGCCAGAAACACCGGAATGTCCACGGCTTCCCGAATGCGCCGGCTGACGTCCCAATCGTGAGTCCTACCCGTACCGCCGAGTTCCTTCACGGAGGATTGCAAATTGCCAGAATCGAGCAATAGGGCATCCGCGTGAGGCGCAACGGCCACCGCTTCGTCCACCGATTCCGGTCCGCTCACGTGAATCACCTGCACCAGGCGAACGCCCGGCAGGGCGCGGCGAAGGGACGCGTGGGCGCCTTCTGGCAGCCGGTCGCAAAGCTGCAGAGTGCCGGCCCCAGTCTGGTGCTGCTGCTGAATGATGGATGGAGCATCCTGGCGGCTGGTGAGAAGAAAAGACGCCACGGGAGGCGGGACGCGGGCGGCAATCGAGGCGATCCTCTCATCGTCGATGACGCCAGGACCGCTGGGCATGGCGGAAACCAGACCGACCGCTGAAGCGCCGTGGCGAATGGCCAGGAATGCCTCCTCCAGGCTGCCAATGCAGCAGATTTTGACGCGAGTCTTGGCGGTTGGTTGCATAGAGGAATTATGCCACGGCGCCGGCTGCAGCGCTGGTCGGAGTCTACCCTGGAAGGGACCGGCGACCGCCGCTCACAGAGCGGTGCTACAGGGCGGGCGGGGCAAGCCCCGCCCCTACGTCAAACCCGCAGGCACGGTGACGGCAGGGGAGACCTTCGTGGTCGCCAATTCGGGCGGGGCAAGCCCCGCCCCTACGTCAAACCCGCCGGGCACGGTGACGGTAGGGGAGACCTTCGTGGTCGCCGGTCCGGGCGGGCAAGCCCGCCTCTACGTCAGATCCGCGCCTCTGGCCCGTCCGCATGGACAACCTTAAGTATGGGCATGAGCACGGGCCGAGGCGGGGACAGGCACCGGCTCCGTCATGAAGCGAGGGGGCTTGAGGACGGGAATCTCGAAGTGGCGTTCGAGAACAATGGACGCGACTCCCAGAACACTCGCTTCACTGCCTAGCTCGGCAAAGCGAATCTCCAGGTCGCGCGTCGAATGACGCAGGGCCTGCCGCCTGACGACTTTGATGACTTGTTCCAGAAGGCTATCCCCGGCAAAGCTGAGGCGCTGGTCAAGTACCAGCATCGAGGGGTTGAATAAGTTCACCAGATTGGCCAGGCCCAGTCCCAGGTAGTTGCCGGCCTGCTCCACAATCGCCGTGCAGGTCTTATCTTCCATCTTGGCGGCTTCGAGCACCGTCCAACCGGTGATGCGCGTGATGTCACCACCGGCCAGGGCCAGCGCGTCAGAACTGCTGCCCTCAGCAATCGCCCGGCGAACTTTGGATTCGAGCGCTGCCGCGCCGGCGATGGCTTCCAGGCAACCGAAGCTGCCGCAGTTGCAAGCTGGACCATCGGGCATGACGTGGGTGTGGCCAAGCTCGCCCGCTGCGGAGCCGGCTCCGTGCACAAGCTTGCCGCCCAGGATGATGCCAGCGCCGATGCCGGTCCTCCCGTACTCCACGTAGATCATGTCCTCCGCCATGCCGCCCGCCCCCAGCATCCGCTCCGCCACAGTCTTGGCGCGGGTCAGGTTTTCGATCAGCGCCGGATAACCGAGTTGCTCCTCGATAATGCGCTGCAGCGGCACATCCTTTAGAAAATCAATGGTCGAGGACATCACGAAGTCGCCGGTGCGCGTTTCAACCAGACCCGAGCCCGCCAGGCCCACGCCAATCACCACGCGCGGGTCAACCCCGGCCCGGCGGATGGCCTCCTGCGCGCAGGAAACAAGCTGCGCAATCAAACCGTCCACCCCTTCGTCCAGGCGCGTCGCCTCCCGCACCGTGAGCTTCACTTGGGGCCGGAGGTTCATCACCGAAGCCACTACGTCTTCATCGTCGAACCCGATGCCTACCACGTAATCGTGCTCCTCATTCAGGCGCAGCAGAACTTGCTTGCGCCCCATAGGATTCTCCGCGCGGCCCGCTTCCAGCAGCTTTCCCTCGTCCAGCAATTGGCGGACGTGGCGGGAAATCAAGCTATGCTCGAGATGGGTAAGGTCGTGGATAGCGACGCGCGACACCGGCCCGAAGCGCCGTACCGTCGCCTCGATCATCAACTTGTCCCGATGGGTCTTGAGAATCACGTGTTTCATGCGCTTACCCCTCTCATCTGTAGCGGCGCTCTGTGAGCGCCGGGGTTCTTGAGAAGTCAAGGCCGACGGTCCCTTTCAGGGTAAACTCCGACCGCCGCCACAGAGGCAGTTGGCAGGACGCCGCCACGGTGCCGAAAGAGTCTTTGCCGACCCATAAAAAGTCCATATTTGTATTAAGTGGGAATGATAGTAGCATATCGGTCGCAATATTCTAGCAAAATATTAAAAAAGTGCTTGACATCGATTATTACGGTGTGATACCCATATTGGCATTCGTCGGGTAGTAGGGTTAATTTCGTTATCGAATCCGTAGCTTGGGGATGCAGTCCAGAGCTGGTCAGTAGCCTGTTTCGGCCTTTGGTCCGGACGGCACGTTTTGAAGGTTGGCTCGGCGTTGCGGCAGGATTCGAGGAGGAGAAGAGACAGTGAGCCGTAATGTATATCAATTACGATGGTGGCCGGCGCTGTGGGCGCTTTCAGCCCTGGCTTTGCTGGTCTTCGTTGCGAATCCAAGAATTGGCCGCAGCCAGGAGGTGACAGCCAGCATTACCGGCTCAATCACCGATCCATCGGGTGCGGCGGTGGCCGGGGCGAAAGTAACTGCCAAGGACACGCTGCGTGGAACGATCTATCCGACACAGACCAACAGCGCAGGCGTTTACAACCTGCCCCGTCTGCCGATCAGCACTTACAGCATCACTGTCGAGGCGCAAGGGTTCCGAAAGGCTGTGCGCCCGGATATCGTTCTGCAGCTTGACCAGAGCGCGCGCGTCAACGTGAAACTGCAGCTTGGCGCCACGACGCAAACCGTGGAAGTCACTGGAGCGCCACCCATTCTCCAGACCGACACGATGCAGCTCAGCACGGTCATTACTTCCAAGATCAATGAGGACCTTCCGCTGGCCACGCGGAATTACGTGCAGTTGACGCTGCTTGCGCCCGGAACCACCAATCCCAATCCCGGCAGCATGACCGGCCCGCAGACAACAGGCGCTAACGGGAGCGGGAGACCGTTCGTCAACGGCAACCGCGAGCAGTCCGACAACTTTATTCTCGACGGAATGGATAATAATCAGGCTTCAGATAACCTGGTCGGCTATACGCCCAGCGTGGACGCCATCCAGGAATTCAATATGATCACGAATAATGCGCCCGCTGAATTCGGTAACTTCCAAGGCGCCATTATCAACACGACCATCAAATCCGGGACCGACCAGTATCACGGCGACGCCTTCGAGTTTTTCCGGAATGACGCGCTGAATGCGGCGCAGTGGTCCGACAACCTTACCGGCAGCCCCAAAGCCACGCTGCGCTGGAACGAGTTCGGAGGAACCATCGGCGGGCCGATCAAGAAGGACAAGCTTTTCTTCTTCGGCGACTATCAAGGTGAACGCTGGGATACTCCCGCATCGACCGCGCCCGTCCAGGTGTTTACTGCCAAGGAACGCGCCGGTGACTTTTCGCAAGTTTGCACGACGAGTTCTGGAGCCTCGGGGTTTAACTCCGCGGGGCTATGCACGGCTGCGGGAGGTATCCAACTCTATAACCCCCATAACGTGGTCAACGGTAATCGGGCTTACGTTCCCTTTAATAACCTCGCGGCAGCCGGCCTGACGATCGATCCGGTAGCCCAGAAGCTGTTTGCCTCGAGCCTCTACCCCGCGCCGAATGCGGCCGGAACCCTGGGCGGTCTTGAGAACAATTACTGCTGCAATACCTCGCGCAGCGAAGTGCTGGCGGACCAATTTGACGTCAAGCTTGACGCCAATCTGACCGAGAAGGACCGCCTTTCCGGGCGGTTTTCATGGAGCCGCCAGGACAATCCGGGGCTTCAATCGTTTCCCCTCTTTTCCCCGTCGTTCGACAATGCGCCCACGAAAAACACGGTGATCGACTGGACGCGCAGCATCAGCCCGACTTTCGTGAACGAAGCCCGAGTGGGTTTCAACTGGGTCGGGTCCACCAATGGATGGACGGCTGGGAACGTCGGCAACTTCGCCTCCGAGCTCGGCATTGCCGGCGGCAATGACCGCGGTGCCGGGCTTCCCGCGCTCACCGGTTGGACGTACGCATCCGGCATTGGCAACGCCAATATCGGAACGCAGCAGAAGTTCAATGACACGGCGATCCAAGCGGAGGACGCGATCATCATCACGCACGGCACGCACGTGATCCACACAGGCTTCCAGTTTATTCGTACGCGGATCGATACCTTTTACGCCGGCAATAACGGCGTGACCGGCGGTATCGGCTACTCCGGCGAGTTCACGGCTGGCCCGTCGGATCTCGCCACCGCCAATGCCAGCGTGGGTTTGCCGGAGGCGGATTTCTGGCTGGGGCTTCCGGCCTCGGTCTCCCGGGGCGTGGATACTGGCACTTGGGGTCAGCGCTCCAACATGTACGCCACCTACATCCAGGATGACTGGCGCGCTACCAGCAACCTGACGTTGAACCTCGGGCTTCGCTATGAAAACCACACACCGTGGGTGGAAGTGGATAACCGGCAGGCGAATTTCGGCGAGATCACCGGAACCGAATACTTCGCCGGCCAATCCGGCTGTCCTTACAGTAACTGCAGCGGACTGTACAACTCCTATAACCTGGGCTATGACTTCCAGCCGCGGTTTGGGTTCGCGTGGTCGCCGAATTTCATGAACAAGACGGTGGTCGTTCGCGGCTCCTACACCGATTCGAGTTACCTGGAGGGGACGGGCACCAACCTGCGGCTGACGCTGAATCCTCCGTTTGCCACGGAACACCAGACCAACTACCAGGGCGTCCCATTGCCGGGCTCGAATACGGAACAAGGCTTCTCTGTTCTAACCAATCCGTCTGATCCTTTCGCGGGAGCGGTCATCCGGTTGTGGGATCCCAAGATCCAGCCTTCACTGTCGCAACAATGGAATTTCTCCATAGAGAAACAGTTCGCCGACCAGACAGTTCTTGACATTGGCTACGTCGGGCAGAACGCGACACACCTGATGAATCCCGAGGATGTGTCGCAGCGCCTTCTCGTCGGACAAAATGGCTGCACGATGGCGAACGCTGTCATCGTGGCGAGCGACACCCCAACTTGCGCGAGCCCGTACCTTTCCGGCAATCCGGCCCTCGCTAACATCAGCCGCTCGACGAAAACGGAGTCGAATTCTGACATGTTCTACAACGCCCTGCAAGTGACCTTGCAGAAGCGCTTCACGCACGGCTTGCAATACCAGGTGGCCTACACTTACTCCAAGTGCATGACCAATTCCATCGGTTACTACGGTTCCTGGGGCGGACAAACGACGCCGACGGACGCTTACTGGCAGGACTTTTGGAATGCAAAAGCCGAGTGGGCGCCTTGTGAGGACGACGTGACCCACCTGCTTTCGAGTTACGCCGTTTATGAGATGCCGTTCGGCCACGGAAAGAAATTCGGAAGCTCGTGGAACGGAGTCGAGAACAGCGTGTTGGGTGGGTGGCAGGTGAGCAGCATCCTCCAATTGCGTGGCGGTTTCGCGAACACTGCGTTCGGCGCCGACAATTCCGGCACCAATGACCTGTTCTCTCCGCGCCCGGACTGCATCTCCCCGATCACTTATCCGAAGTCCGATTACAAAGGCGGAGGGATCCAGTGGGAGAGTCCTTCCTCCTTTGCGTCGCCGGCGAACGGGACCTTCGGAAGTTGCGGGGTTGGCGTGGTCCGCGGACCCGGACTGCATGAGCTCGACCTCGGCATCCAGAAGGAGTTTCCGATCAAGGAATCGACGCATCTGGAGTTCCGAGCGGAGTTCATCAACTTCACCAACACACCGATCCTCAACGCTCCGTCGTCCTTTGTGGGGGGCGGATTCGGCGTTATCAATAGTTCGCAGGGAGCGCGCAATATTCAGTTCGGCTTGAAGCTCTATTACTGACGAACGGCAATTACGTCGCCGCATCGGCCGTGGCGTTGCCAGCATCTCCTGGCAACGCCATGGC
>JBOGKI010000201.1:0-7879 GCA_050745605.1 Terriglobia bacterium
CGCTACAGCAAACTGCACCACTACCGAGCGATTGGTAGTCGTTCAGTTTGACTGCTATAGCGCCCGTCGGAATTGACCCGCCGTGGCGGGACCGGCGGCCTTATGTTTTCAGTAGTTTCGCCTCTCGCAGAGCGGCGCTACAGGAAACTGTACCACTACCGAACGATTCGTTGGCGGCTAGCGGGTCAGTTTCCGGATGACGTAAGTGCTTTATCGGACGCGCCCAGGCGACAAGATGCGGAGGAAAGAGTGTTGCCGCGCGCGTTCTGACGGCCTGCACGGAACTGACTCACTAGCTAAATTCCGGGGCCCTTTGCGTTTCAAGCTTGAGCCATCAGTTTTCAAAGTGACCCACCATCCGGTGGCGTCATTTTTTTGCTATTCCCGGAGTCATCTGAAACGCCTGATCCAGCCGAATTAACCTCGAAGCCCGCACATTCCAGGACGGGAAGCCGGGGGTAAGCTGGGAAGGTGGGGTCGGTGAACGAGCGCAAGCACTGATAGAAGACGGTTCCCCGGTCCGAGCGGACCAAGCGGACCTGACTGCACTCAACGCACAGCCCTAGGGACGCTTCAGCTTGTTGCATTTTCGGTTCCCCGGTCAATCGTGATGATCCTCCTCGGCTGATCGATTCTCCATCTGCGGCAAGGTTTGCTCCGGCGGCTTCAATCCGTAGAATGCCAATTGTGAATCGCCGTGGCGCAAGAGCCGCACGCGGCTCAGGTTACCGTAACGCTCTTCCAGAAAACAGTGGCGCGAATGCTCCGCGATGACTTGCGTGGCAGCATGAAGCAAAGGGGAGCGCGCCAACATGCGGAGGAAGTGGTGATATTCATTGATTCCGGCGTAGGGCGGGTCAAGAAAAACAAAATCGAAGGGCGGATCCTCCAAGGCGAGGCGTTCGAGAGCGGCGGATGCGGTCATGGGAAGAACCTCGAAGCCTTCTTCAATGTGCAGAGCGTCCAGATTCCTCCGTATCAATTCCACAGCCGGACGGTGATGTTCCATAAAGGCCACCCACGTGGCGCCGCGGCTGAGCGCCTCAATGCCCACCGCGCCGCTCCCAGCATAGGCGTCGAGAAAGCGTGAGCCTTCAATGCTGGCGCCCAGTACGTCGAAGAGCGTTTTGCGCAACTGGTCCGAAGTGGGCCGCAGGTGATCGCCTTTCAAGGTCTTCACCGTCAAACCGCGATAGGTTCCTGCAATGATGTGCACGAGGTTGTGTTCCACCTTTCATAAAAAGGAGAGCCCACGGCACTCCTCTTGCCGAGGAAGAAAGAGCACGTGCCGTGGCTCGCCTTCAGGGTAACCAAGACGGGAAGCATCGCCAACCCTTTTGACGCCAAACTTACCCGACCCTTGCCAGGCGATAACGCGACGGCCATTCTTTCCTCAGCTTCTGGGCGAAATCCTTGAACTCGGTGGGATCCCCGGGATGTTCCACAAATTCGAAAGCCTCGCGCTTTGCCCATTCCATGATCTCCTGGTCGCGCAGCAGGTTGGCGATGCGGAAGGCCGGAATGCCGGATTGCCGCGTTCCGAAAAACTCGCCGGGACCTCGAATCTTGAAGTCCATCTCTGCGATGCGGAACCCGTCAGTGGTTGAGACGAGAGATTGCAGCCGTTCCTCGGCGACTTCGGATCGAGGTTGGCGAGCCAGCAAAAGACAATATGATTTTCCAGTTCCGCGCCCGATGCGCCCGCGAAGCTGATGCAGTTGGGCAAGTCCGAAGCGCTCGGCGTGCTCCACCAGCATCACCGTAGCGTTTGGCACGTCCACGCCCACTTCGATCACCGTGGTTGAAACCAGCACCTGTATTTCCCCCGCCTTGAACTGCTGCATCACGCTTTCTTTTTCGGCCGCGGGCAGGCGGCCATGCAAAAGTCCGACGCGCAAGTCGGGAAAGACGTTGTTGGAAAGCTGCTCGTACATGCGCACGGCCGGTCTCAGATCGAGCTTCTCGGATTCTTCGATAAGCGGATAGACGGCGTAGGCCTGCTCGCCCGTGCTGACTTTCTGCCGGATCACTTCGTAGGCCCGCTCGCGCTCGCTTTCCTCGAAGACCCGGGTGACGATCGGGGTGCGGTGGGGTGGCAGCTCATCAATCACGGAAAAGTCCAGATCACCGTAACAGGTGAGGGCCAAAGTCCTGGGAATGGGCGTGGCCGTCATCACCAGGACATGCGGCGCCGGCCCTTTGCGGATCAGCTCGTAGCGTTGCAAGACGCCAAACCGGTGCTGCTCATCCACCACCACCAGGCCGAGCTTCGCAAATTGCACATCTCCTTCGATCAGCGCATGAGTTCCCAGCACCAGTCGGGCCGTTCCCTGCGCGATTCGCTGCTTGACTTCTTCCTTTTCCTTGGCTTTCCGCGCGCTCACCAGCAGCTCAATCTGATAATTCAGCGGCGCCAAGATCTGCTTGCAATAAAGATAATGCTGCGTAGCGAGGATTTCGGTCGGCGCCATGATGGCCACCTGGTAGCCGTTTTCAATGGCGAGAATGGCAGACTGAATGGCCACAATGGTCTTGCCGGAGCCCACGTCACCTTGCAGCAGACGGCTCATGGGATGTGGGCGGCGCATATCCTCCGCGATTTCTTTAAGGACGCGCTTTTGCGCCGAGGTGGGATGGAAGGGAAGAATACGCTTGATGGCAGCGCGAACTTTTTCATGCGCCTGCATGGCAAAACCCGCCGCCCATTTTGTTTCGCGGCGGCGCAGCGCCAGCCCCACCGCCACGCTGAAGAATTCTTCAAAGATGAGCCGCACCTGAGCCGGCGCCCGGAATTCAGCGAGCTTGGCGAGCGGCTGATCCTGATCCGGAAAATGCACCTGGCGGACCGCCTCCGCACGGGAAGGGAAATCGTGTTTATGGAAAATGGACGGGGGAAGGCTTTCCGGAATCTCTCCATCCGCCTTGGCCAGCGCATTCCACATCAGGCGCCGCAGGACTCGTGGCGTGAGGCGTCCAATGGACTCGTAGATCGGAACAATGCGGCCCATTTCGAGGGACTCGACCTCACCCTCCGCTTCCTGCGGAAGAATTTCAAACTGCGGCTGGATCATCTGCAGGTTTCCCGAGCCGTAAGGGTCGCGCTCGACTCGTCCGTAAAAGAACACCTGCTGTCCCGGCTTAAAGATTTTGCTCCGGTCGAGATAGACGGCGTTGAACCATTTGCAGCGGATGAGGCCGCCCATGCCGCGCGAGGAAATATCGGAACCCGCGAGATCATAAATGAACATGCCGCGCCGCGTCCGGCTGAGCCCGCAGCTCAGGACGTTCACGAGGATCGTGGCCATCTGTCCCGCGACCAGTTCGCGCACCCGGGCGAGGCGCTTGCGATCCTCGTAACGGAAGGGCATGTAATCGAGCAAGTCCGCAACGGTGTGAATTCCACGAGGAGTCAGAGCTGCCGCGCGGGCGGGACCGACCCCCTTCAGAAATTTAATTTCGGTTTCGAGGAATCGCTGGGTTAAAGGTCCAGTCATCTTTTCCACTATTATAGCTGGCTCTGGGATGGTTCCGGGCAACGCGGACGGTGGGTCGCGGGCCAGCCCGTCTGAGTCTGGTCCTTGGAGCGGCGGCGTCCCCAACCGCCGGCTTTGAGCGCTCAGAGTGACCACGCTACAGGAACGTCCCCTGATTTGTTATTCTAACCGCGAGCCATTGAACAACCAGTATCATGCACCTTACTCTTTCATCCCAAGAACGAGTTCTTTTTCTGGTGGCCGCCTTGCTGATTCTGTTTGTCGTTTGGATCCGGCTTCTGGCCCAGATGAGCGCCAGTCGTCAGAGGAGCCGTGCTCCCGGCATGCGGTCGCAGACCGCAGGGCCGAATCGATCGAAGGTGAGGCTGTTCCCCCGCTGGAAAAAATATCTCGCCTCGATTATGCTGGGCAACGCCGCTTATTTCCTAGTCTATCCGCACCTCCCGAGCGCCGCGCAGCATCGGAATCTCGTGGACCTCGGTACATTGGTGGACTTGTGGCTTTGCGTGGTCTTCTATGGATTGATCGAATTAGGAGCGGCCCTGGTCCGGAGCCGCCGCCAATGAAAAACACTGCTCTCGTCACGGTTTAACCTGCTGATAAGAAATATAGTTCCCTGCCGCGAAAGCATCACAATGTGCGCTTTGTCCACCATTTTACTGGGTGCTTATGTCCTGGATAAGAATTTTGTATTTCACAAATAGGCGGAAATCGGTTATAAAGTACATGAGCAAGTTTTTTGGAGGCGCCCAGCGGAGCCTGCTGAAACATCTCATCCTCATTGACGGCTCCCATTAGCTCGTCCTGCGAAAAAGCGAGTTCGGTTTGAGTCCAGTTGACTTAAGAGAGGCGTGATTTAGAGCCCAAAGAACAAAGATTCACTTCCAGCGGCAAAACACTGCTTTGCTGGTTCATCAGAACCATACTGACCGCAACATTCTGCATAGGGAGGACTTACAAATGAATGAAATTGCTGAAGTTAAAGAACAGGTAGGTTTGACGGCGGGCAAAATTTGGCAAACCCTTTCCACTGGCGGGCCACTGACGGTCACGCAACTTAAGAAAAAGCTAAATGGCGAAGGCGAACTCCTGAATTTTGCGCTGGGCTGGCTGGCTCGTGAAGATAAGATTGAGCTTATCCCCGAAAAGAAGAGCTTCCGCATTCAATTGAGATAGCCGAGGGGCATCCGGGAGGATTTTTGCGGCGCTCGGAAACGTAGCCGCACACGCGGGCGCTGGTTAGTTATACGCGAGGACATGAGTCCGCGACGGGCGTTTCTTGTAGCGCCGGTGTCCCACCGGCGAATTAGCGGCGATGAGGACATCGCCGCTACAGCAAGCAGGCGCCGATTTACGTCCGCGCGTATGGTAGCGTCGGCGCGGATCGACTGGGAGTGCGGCATCTTGCTCCCGCACTCCACGATGCGCTAGTCTCAGGCGTGGGCTCTGTTGACCTCGCCCTTCTCAATGGGCGCATCCACCAGGTTGCCCCATTCCGTCCAGCTTCCGTCGTAGTTTCGGACATCTTGAAAGCCGAGCAGGTATTTCAACACGAACCAAGTGTGGGAGCTGCGTTCGCCAATCCGGCAGTAGGCAATGGCTTCACGGTTCGGCTTAACGTCTTGGCCTCCATAGAGCGCCGCCAGCTCGTCGTAGGATTTGAAGGTGCCATCTTCATTGGCAGCCTTGGACCACGGCACGCTGATCGCTCCCGGGATGTGGCCGCCGCGCTGTGCAGTTTCCGTCATGCCGGCCGGGGCGATCACCTTACCAGTGAATTCGTCGGCCGACCGCACGTCCACCAGTGACGCGTTCTTTTCAGTGAGCACCTTGAAAATCAGATCGCGCCGCGCCCGAAGTTGCTCGTCCGGTGCTCCGGCCTTGTAGTCTGAACGTGGGAAATTGGGAACTTCCTGCGTCCACGGTTTTCCCTCCAGTTCCCACTTCTTCCGCCCGCCGTTCATCAAGCGCACGTCCGGATGACCGTAGTATTTCAATTGCCACAGCGCGTAGGCCGCGAACCAGTTGTTATTGTCGCCGTAAAGGATCACGGTGGTGTCGCGGTTGATGCCCGAACGCCGCATCAACTCCTCAAAGTCCTGCCGTCCAAGCAGGTCCCGCCGGACATTGTCTTGAAGTTGGGATTGCCAGTTCCATCCGACGGCACTGCGAATGTGGCCTTTTTCATAGGCACTGGTATCAACGTCTACCTCCACCAAACGTATTTTGGGATCGTTCGCGTGATCCGCGACCCATTGGGTGCTGACCAACGCCTCGGGATGCTTGTAGTCACTCATTGATGGAAAACCTCCGTGAAATAGATTGCTGGGTTGCTGAAATTTCTGTCGAAGGGAATAGAAAAAGGAAGAGCTTCAACAACAACAACAGCAGCGCAATTGCGTACACCTTACCAATCGGCGGTGGGGTTGGCCGAACATCGAGTCCATGTCTCTTTATAACATTCACGGCCCTTTCTGTTCAACACCTTTTTCCGGGCCACGTTGTTCCGGGCTCGGGACGAGAGCTTGGCGGCCAGGCAGGCACGAGCCAGCCCCCACAGGGGGAAGGGCGGGCAGGGGCGCGCGCTTCCAGGATGAAAAACCTGATTCAGTTCCATCAGGTTCTCAACCTCAAGATGTCTGGCCCTTGCAACATGGCCGGTAAGGGCGGCGCCCGGACTGGACAACGCGTCCGGCAGGAAATATGCTGTCGGTACCATGTGAATTCGGCAAGGCCAGCCGTTGATCGATTCGGCTCAGGCGGTCGCCGCGGGAGAAGTCCTGTGCACACGAGGCAATTGAAAATTCGTCTGGCAGAACGGATGTCAAGACTGGGCACGGAAGGCGCCTTCGATGTTCTGGTGCGGGCGAAAGAACTCGAAGCGCAAGGCAAGGAAGTGATCCACCTTGAAATTGGCGAGCCGGACTTCGCTACGGCGCCAAATATTGTGGAAGCGGCAGCCGGTGCGTTGCGGCAGGGTTGGACGCATTACGGTCCGCCCGCCGGTTTGCCGCAATTGCGCCAGGCGGTGGCCGAGGACGTGGCGGCGAGCCGGAAGATTGAAGTGGATCCTACCGAGGTGGTCATCACGCCGGGCGCCAAGCCCATCCTGTTTTTTACGATCCTGGCTTTGATCGGGGACGGCGATGAGGTGATCTATCCCAACCCGGGCTTCCCGATCTACGAATCCATGATCAACTTCGTTGGCGGCCGGCCCCTTCCCTACCGGCTAGTCGAAGATCGCGAATTTGACGCTGACGTGGATGCCATCCTTGACCAGGTGACCGATTGTACGCGACTGGTGATTCTGAACTCCCCCCACAATCCAACCGGAGGAGTGATGCCGCGCGCTTCGGTGGCCCGCCTGGCGCGAGGACTCGCCGGCCATGACTTGTTTGTGCTTTCTGATGAAATCTACCGCCGCCTCATTTATGAAGGTGAGCCCTCAAGCCTTTCGCAATTCCCGGAGATGAGAGGCCGGACGATCATCCTGGACGGCTTTTCGAAGACCTATGCGATGACCGGTTGGCGGATGGGTTACGGCGTGATGCATCCGGAGCTTGCGAAATACGTTTCTCTTTTGATGACAAACTCCAATTCCTGTACGGCGAGCTTTACGCAAATGGCCGGCATCGAGGCCCTGCAGGGAGACCAGACCTGGGTGGATGAGATGCGGCAGGAGTTCCTCAGACGGCGTTCGGTGATGGTGGCGGGTTTGAACCAAATCCCGGGCTTTCGTTGCTGCACGCCGCACGGAGCATTTTACGTATTTCCTAACATCACCGGCACGGGCAAGCCATCCCGCGAGCTGGCGGATGCGCTGTTGAACGAAGCGGGCGTGGCCTGCCTTTCCGGGACGGCTTTTGGAGCCTGGGGCGAGGGATACTTGCGGTTTTCCTTCGCCAATTCAATCGAGAACATCCAGAGGGCGTTGAGCCGGGTTTCCGCCTGGGTGGCAGCGAACTGCGAGGGCGCGAATTAGCGGGGCAAGGGTGCGCGGCGCAGGGTTTCGCCCATTGCAAAGTATGCGCTACCTGCTCCTGCTTTCCAATTCCCCAATTTAACTACCCGTTTGTTTTCAGCAAGTTCTGGGAGTTTGGCGCGGCATCTTGGTTTGTCCTTATATGTCCTTATTTGTCTATCGGTTAACCCCAAAAGGGGAGTTTGGCAAGTGAGATTTCCACAGGCTGATATTCGATAAGTCATTTATTTTAAACAAGGGTTAAGTTTGGCAAAAAAGGAATCCTTTATTTCTCAATCTTTTTCCTTTTCTTCGCCATTCTTCGCGCTCCGCCGGCTTCGCCTCCCCGCCCGTGTGGGCACCGCTCCGGCGCTTGCACTTCCAACAGCAACCGCGTTTTCCGCTCCATCTGAAAGTCCTCCTA
>JBOGKI010000202.1:0-7848 GCA_050745605.1 Terriglobia bacterium
ATTTTATAACGCTCAGTTACCTCAAAAAAACCACCGAAATAAGACTTTAGGTGATTGACCTTCCCGGGACGCCCGCAGATAATCCTGCAACATTATAGGAGCTGAATCGGCAAGTGAAGTTATCGAGCGGTGTACCCAAGGCGCGGCGGGAGGTTTCTGTAATGCCGACTGCCCAAAAGAAGCTAATGTGGCTTCTAGGGTTCGCACTATTATCGTGCCTCAATCTCGCAGCTCAGGAAATCACTGGAAACATCCGGGGCTCGGTCCTGGATCCGAGCGGGGCCGGGGTGCCGAACGCGGCAGTGACCGCCACGCAGACTGAAACCGGCTTGTCACGCACCGTGGCCAGTGACGGCCGGGGAAATTACGTGATCGTGGAGTTGCCAATCGGCCATTACCGGCTGCGCGCCGAGGCCAAGGGATTCCAGAAGTACGTGCAGGAAGGAATCTCGCTGGACGTCAACGAAACGGCCACGGTTGCAATCCGCTTGGCTTTGGGAAGAGCGACGCAAACGGTCCAGGTAAACGCCAATGCACCGCTCATCGAAAGCTCGGTCACCAGCCTCGGCAAGACCGTCCTGGAGCGGGAGATTCTGGACCTGCCGTTGAACGGCCGCAATTTCTCCCAACTCGGAGTGCTCCAGCCGGGCGTCGTCCCGATTACCCCCGGTTTGGCTGAAGCCGGAGGGTCGCTGCGCGAGGGGCAAGCCTACGCCGTGAATGGACAACGCCCCGAGTCCAACAATTTCCTGATCGATGGCGCTGCCAACTTCGACGGCGTGGATGGCGGCTTCGTTCTGAAACCGCCCATTGACGCCATTGCCGAGTTTAAAATCCTCACCCACGCCGCCAACGCTGAATTCGGCTACAGCGCCGGTTCCACCACCAACATTATCACGCGCTCCGGTTCAAACCAGATTCACGGCGCGCTGTGGGATTTCCTGCGTAATGACGGCATGGACTCCCGCAACTTTTTCGCCCGGAACGTCGAGCCCCTGAAGCAGAATCAATTCGGCGGGACGCTGGGCGGGCCGATTCGCAAAGACAAGACCTTCTTCTTCGGCTATTACGAGGGCTTCCGGAATCGGCAGGGCGAAACGCAGGTTGCCACCGTCCCCTCCATCCTGGAGCGGCAAGGGGATTTTTCACAGACGATTGACCCGTCCACAGGACAGGTTGATCCGCTCATCAACGAGTTCACAGGGCAACCGTTCCCTGGCAATAAGCTGCCCTTTATTAATCCCATTTCCCAGAAGCTGCTGGGGTTCTATCCGCTCCCCAACGAAGGTCCCAATCAGTACGTGACCACGCAAACGCTGCAAAATGACACCGACCAGTTTGGCGTTCGCGTGGATCACTACCTGTCAGACAGGGACGTGCTGATGTTCCGGTACATGTTTGAGAACGGCTCGCAAATTGATCCCCTTTCACCTTCCGGCGCCGGGGTTCCCGGGTTTCCTGTCGGCGAAGACCAGCGCGCGCAGAACTTGGTCGCGCAGGAAACCCACACTTTTTCACCCGCAGTGGTTGGCATTGGACGGTTTTCCTTTTTGCGCAACAAATTTCTCTACAGCGAGAACATTAACCATACGCCGCCCGCCGATTTGGGCTTTCAATACCAGCCCACGCTGGGCTTGGCGGCTGGACCGCCTTTCATCAACGTTACGGGCTACGCCAGTATTGGCGACCCGATCACCGGTCCGCGCGACACTTATCAAAACTCGTTCGATTTTTCGGGTTCACTGACCTGGATCCACGGGCGGCACGAATTGAAATTCGGTGGAGGCTACAACCGCGACCAGATCAATGTCCTCAATGGAATTGCCTCGAACGGATTTTTTGTATTCTCAAACTTTCCGGTCAGCAATTCTTTCGCGAGCTTCCTGTTTGGCCAGCCGGTGGTCTTCTTTCAAGGCGGCGGTAACCTGCCGCGCGGATTGCGAGGCAATGACTTCAACCTTTACACCCAGGACACGTATAAGCTCTCTCCTCGTCTGACGTTGAACCTGGGGCTTCGGTACGAACTGCCCTTCCCTTACTCCGAGATTCGCAACCGCGACGCGCTCTTTGTCCCCGGAGTACAATCCAAGGTGATGCCAAACGCCCCGCCCGGGCTGCTCTACCCCGGCGACCCAGGCGTGCCCGCAGGTTTGATTCCTGCGGACATGCGTGCCTTCGCGCCCCGCGCCGGACTCGCATGGGATCCAACCGGGAATGGGAAATGGTTGATCCGCGCCGCCTATGGAATTTTCTATGATCCCTACGACACGGGACAGGGCGGTCCGCTCCAGGCACCGATCAGTGCGCCACCTTATCTTCAAACGCCTCAGGTGACTCTGCCCAACTTCGCGAGCCCCTTTGGCAACACCAATCCGTTCGGTCCAACCTTCGCGGAACCCATGACCCTGCTCACGCTCGATCCTCACCTGCGCCTGCCCTATGCGCAGGACTGGAACTTTACTGTCGAGAGGTCATTCGGCAACAATTGGCTGCTTGAAGTGGGCTATGTCGGTACCGAAGGAACCAGGCTGCCGCGCTTCGTCGAAGGAGATCCCGCCGTTTACATTCCAGGCCAATCCACGGAGAACAACGTCAACCAACGGCGGCTGTACTCCGGCTGCACCTTGACGCAACCCGCTTGCGTCTATGGGTCCGTCGGATTGATCTCGGGTGTCGCCAATTCATCCTATAATGCACTGGAAGCGAGCCTTCAGAAGCGCCTCAGCCACGGCCTTTCTTTTCTTGCCTCGTACACGTTTTCAAAAGCTCTCGACGATGTTTCTTCGTTCAACATCACGGGGTCGGAATCGCAAAGTGTAGCGGGCGAGAACGACCTGGCGCAGAATCCTTTTGACCTGGCAGCGGAACGTGGAAGATCAATGTTCGATGCGCGCCATCGCTTGGTTCTGAGTTACGAATGGAGCGTGCCCTTCTGGAATCAGCCCGGGAATTGGTATCAGCATGCGCTGGCTCACTGGCAATTGAACGGCATCACCACCTTCATGAGCGGCACGCCCTTCACGGTTTATACCGACACGGACGTCTCCCTTCAGGGCAGCGCGCCGGAAATCTCCGGATTCTCCAGTAACCGGCCGGACCTAATCAGTAATCCCAACAACGGCCCCCAGACGGTACAAGAATGGTTCAACCTTGGTGCTTTCCAGCCGCTTAATCCGGTCACACAGGCCGGCCAATTCGGCTCCGAAGGGCGCAACGTGGTTCAAGGGCCAGGGCTAGCGCAGTGGGACTTTTCGGCGTTCAAGAACGTTCCGTTGTCCGAATCGAAGAGCCTGCAATTCCGGGTCGAAATCTTTAACATATTCAATCGCGCCAATTTCAGGCTGCCCAATAACGACATCAGTTCGCCGGCCTTCGGGCAAATTCAGCAGGCGCTGCCGCCACGGCTGATTCAATTGGCCCTGAAATTTCTGTTCTAAGCAGCGCCAAGCGCGAAAATTGAAAGGGAGGAATGATGATGCAGAAAAAGCTGCTCGCAATCGTGGCCGCGCTGGTGCTGTTCGGCCTGGCCGTTCCCCAAAGGGCGTGGTCTGCGGCCGGGGCGGTCACCGTGACAGGTTACGTCCTAGACTCCGCGTGCGCCTTCACCAAGAGCTTGAAGAAGCCCATCAGCCCCGCCTGCGCTGTGGCCTGCGCCAAGGCGGGATCGCCCTTGGTCGTTATGTCCTACGACGGCACCATCTACTTGCCGATTTCCGATGCCACGCCTGCCAAGGGACAAAACGAACGCCTGATGAAATTTGCCGGCAAGAAGGTCATCGTGACCGGCAAGCTTTACAACAAGAATGGCGCCCACGCCTTGGTCATTGAGAAGATCGCCGCCGTTGGCCAATGAATGCACTCCGGCTATCGCGCCTTGCTTGCTAGAGAGGCCGGCGCGGCTTCCCTCGTGGCAATCTCGGCAGGTCTACGCCGGTTGCGGAGTTGGCGTATCCCGATCGCGGGGTTCGCCGGATAGCACCGCTGGCGCGTGGGGCCAATCATCCCCAGATTCGCATCACGCAAAGAAAGAACCATTCGCACAGGAGAAGACTCAATGACCTGGATTCGAACCATCCCTCCGGATGAGGCGGACGACTCTCTCCGAAAGGCGATGGAAGCGCAGCGGGCCCTCTATCCGGTGGAGTACGCAACTCCGGTGCACCCCGCCGAAGGAGGAGGAGCGCAGATCGTAGCCTCACACAGCCTTATTCCCGAAGCTCTGTACCATGCTTTTTCCACGCTCGGCGTGCTGCTGTCGCCGCAGCTTCCCTTGACCCGGCGGCAACACGAGATGATCACCACCACGGTTTCTGTGACCAATCGGTGCGTCTATTGAATCGAGTCGCACGCAGAGTTTCTGCGTCGAGTCACATTGGACGAGAAGATGGTGCAGGACCTGGAGGCCGACTACACGACAGCGCCAATCACGGCGCAGGAGCGGGTGATGCTGGATTACGTGGTAAAGCTGACGCGGGACGCCACCCAGGTCAGCCGCGCCGATCATCACGCTCTGCACCAAGCCGGCTTTGATGACAAGGCGATCCTCCAAATTACCCTCATTGCTGCTTGGTTCAATTACATCAACCGGGTTGCGGATGCGCTCGGCGTAGGAAAAGAAGGGTAAAAATCTATCCAACCAGCCTGAATGGCGATATCCCACAGCCACGAGACGTTCATCCAGGTTAACGAATCCGATCCACGCTATTACGGCTGGCGTGTGGTGCTCGCTGCCAACCTCGGCGTCCTGGGCGGGTTCGGCTCGCTGTTTGTCTATACCTTCAGCGTTTTCCTGAAACCTCTCAGCACCCAATTTGGATGGAGCCGGGAAGCCGTCTCTCAGGGCTTTGCCATCGCTGCCATCATGGTCGCCGTCTGTTCCCCCGCCATTGGCCGCTGGCTGGACCGGTTGGGTCCGCGCCGGGTCATCCTTCCCTGCATGGCCCTCTTTGGCTGCGCCTTCGCTTCACTGGCTCTTCTCCGTCCGCATCTGTGGCAGTTCTACGCCACCTGTCTTCTGATGGGCGGCGTCGGCAACGGGGCTGCTCAGTTGGCCTATTCTCGAGCCATCGCCACCTGGTTTCGTGAGCGCCTGGGATTGGCGCTGGCACTCGTCATGGCCGGATCGGGCATCGGCTCGATGGTGCTTCCCGTCCTGGCCCAAACAATCATCAGCGGTTGGAGTTGGCGCGGGGCTTATGTCGCACTCGGCGTGCTGGCTTTGGCGCTTGGGCTACCGCTCAGTTGGCGCTATGTCCACGAGAAAACTCGCGACCATCTCAATCCGCGGCCGCCACAGCTTTCAGGTTCTTCATGGCATCAGGGCATTCGCGCTTTTCCGTTCTGGATCGTCGTCGCGAGTTTGTTCCTGAATTCGATCAGCGTTAATGGAGTCTTGGCTCATTTGTCGGCCGTCCTGACGGACCGTGGCATCACGGCTGAAGGCGCGGCTCTGAGCATTTCTCTGCTGGGCGCCGCCAGCTTGGGCGGCCGCCTTTTGGTGGGCGGTTTGCTTGACCGCTTCGTAGGCTCGCGGGTTGCGTTTGCAATGTTGATGCCTGCGGCGGCAGGCATCCTGCTGCTGGCTAAAGCGGCGACCCTGCCCGCCGGTTGCGTGGCGGCGGCACTGGTCGGCGTCGGGATGGGCGCGGAGTCGGACATCACGCCTTATCTCTTGACCCGTTACTTCGGTCTGCGATCTTTCTCCACACTCTACGGTTTTACCTGGACTTTCTACGCAGTTGCCGGAGCTCTGGGTCCGGTCATCATGGGACACGCTTTTGATTCGACAGGCTCCTACGCTCATACGTTGACGGTTCTCGGGTTCGCTATGGCCGTGGCCGCCAGTTTGATGCTCTTGCTGCCGCGTTATCCAGAATCGCCACAGTAGCTGGGGGCAGGCACGACGGTCGATTGAGAACGGAGAAAGGGAAAATCACGCGCCAGGCGGCCTCTCGCTTCGGTCGCGACAACAGCGGGTGTTACCCGCGTTCTCCGGTTTCGGGTGGCGCCACGCCCACTTCCTTCTCCTTGAGCTGCTTGACGCGGTCGCGCAGCTTGGCCGCTTTTTCAAACTCGAACTGCTTGGCGGCTTCGCGCATTTGAGTTTCCAGCCGCGTGATGAGCTGATCGAGCTGATCGAGTTGATCCAGCGGCAAGTCCTCCCCTTCCAGATCATCCGCCGCCGGCGTCACATAATCCGCATTGGCGATCGCGGCCAGAACCATGTCCACCGGTTTCAGGATGGTCTGCGGCGTAATGCCGTTCTCAAGGTTATATTGTAGTTGTTTGTTGCGGCGGCGGCTCGTCTCGCCCAGCGCCTGGCGCATGGAATCCGTCATGACGTCGCCATAGAGAATCGCTCGGCCGTTGATATTTCGGGACGCCCGGCCCATGGTCTGGATCAGCGATCCGGACGAACGCAGGAAACCCTCTTTATCCGCATCCAGAATGGCCACCAGCGAAACCTCCGGCAGGTCCAGGCCTTCGCGCAGCAAGTTGATGCCAATCAGCGCGTCAAACTCGCCGCGCCGCAGATCGCGCAGAATCTTCACGCGCTCCAGCGTCTCGATTTCCGAGTGCAGATACCGGCAGCGTACTCCGACCTCCGAATAATACTCGGCCAAATCCTCCGCCATGCGCTTGGTGAGCGTGGTCACCAGAACCCGCTCGCCAGCCTTGGCCCGCGCCCGAATCTCACCCAGAAGATCATCAATCTGGTTCTTGGTCGGGCGGACCTCCGCCTCCGGGTCCACCAGTCCCGTCGGCCGGATCACCTGCTCCACCACCACGCCCCCCGATTTGGTGAGCTCGTAGGGGCCGGGCGTGGCGGAAACGAAAAGCACCTGGCCGCAGCGGTGCTCGAATTCCTCAAAGGTGAGCGGCCGGTTATCGAGCGCCGAGGGCAGACGAAAGCCGTAATCCACCAGCGTCTGCTTGCGCGAGCGGTCGCCGTGGAACATGCCGCGAAGCTGGGGCACGGTCTGGTGGCTCTCATCGATGAACATCAAGGCGTCCTGCGGAATGTAGTCGAGCAGCGTGGGCGGCGGCTCGCCCGGCAGGCGTCCGGAAAAGTGGCGAGAGTAGTTCTCAATCCCGTGGCAATATCCCATTTCTTTCATGATCTCGATATCGAATAGGGTGCGTTGGCGCAGGCGCTGCGCCTCCACCTGCTTCCCCTGTTTTTCAAGCTCGGCCTGCCACCACTGGAGTTCTTCCCCGATGCGGTGGATGGCGACCTCCCGCTGTTCTGCGGGCATGACGTAATGGGTGGCGGGATAAAGCGGCAGCCGCGTGAAGTCTTGCTTCACCTGGCCGAGTAACGGATCGATCTGCACGAGCGTTTCAATCGTGTCTCCCCACAACTCGATGCGGTAAGCGTTGTCCTCGTAAGTTGGGCACACCTCGATCACGTCGCCGCGCACGCGAAAGGTGCCCCGGCGGAAATCGATATCGTTGCGCTCGTATTGAATTTCCACGAGCCGCCGCAAAATATCCTGACGGGCGATCTTCTGGCCTTTTTCGAGCAACAGCAACATGCCGTAATAGGCTTCGGGCGAACCCAGTCCGTAGATGCAGCTTACGCTGGCCACAATCAGGCAATCGCGCCGCTCGAAGAGAGAGCGTGTGGCCGACATGCGCAGCTTGTCCAGCTCGTCATTGATGGTGGCTTCTTTCTCGATATATACGTCGCCGGCCGGCACGTAGGCTTCGGGCTGGTAGTAGTCGTAATAGCTCACGAAATACTCGACCGCGTTGTCGGGGAAGAACGATTTGAACTCGCCGTAAAGCTGCGCGGCCAGTGTCTTGTTCGGCGCCAGCACCAGCGCCGGGCGCTGGGTCGCCTCGATC
>JBOGKI010000203.1:0-7839 GCA_050745605.1 Terriglobia bacterium
GGCCTCAAGATGCTCCCGACGCTCCTAGTGAGGCGGACATCTCGGTATTCCTGAGAAAGCGATGGGGCGGAGACATCACCTTTCATCTCGGTAGTGCAGACGGCCAAGCCACCGGCGGGAGGATGGCCGGTGCGGTCGGGACCGTAGCACAGGAGCCAGCGGTCAGCGGGCAGCCATCCAGCGCTCCGCCACGCCGCACAGCGCCAGCATCTGCCCCCGCGACCGTGGAAAGCGTCATGGCCGAAGCAGAGCGGTTGCTCGCCGAAGAGAACACTCCGGACCATCCCTGCAAGGGCTGCGGCAAGCTGGTCCCGCCGTGGGCAGAGTACTGCAGTCCCTGTGCAGATGTGGTATGGGCCAGGATTTTCCGAGAACGGGAGCGAGGACCGCAGCGTGCATCCGTGCCGGTCAATTAGGCATGGGGCGTGGAGGTAACTTGGTGGTGCTTGCTTGGGGTGGTGCTGCTCGTTGTGATTGTTGCGTACTTCACGTTGTGGTAGCAAGGCGGAGCCGGGGGTACCGCAGACTCTGCGCCTTTCAAAGTCTGCGGTTCTGGTTGTTGGAATGAAGAAAGACCGCAGAATTTCTGGAAAGCGAAACTCTGCGCTACCTCGCTCCGGGCCACGGACGCGTGACAGAATTGTCCCGACCAATCCCGGCGATTCCTGCTAAACTGGCCAGCATGATTCAGAACGCTGGGGAAGATCATGACACGCAAGAATGCAAGACCCGATGTTTTTCCGTCTCGTTGCTTTGAGCCGCTCTTTGCCGTTGTATTCTTGGTTTCCTGCCTCGTGCCTGGATTTCGTGCCCGGGCGGAACAGCCCGCGCCCACCAAGACTCCGGCTGTTCCCGGTCCGAGCGTCACCGTTCCTTTGACGCTCCAGAAAGGCACAGCGCTCCGCATTGCTCTTGACCAGCGAGTTCCCATCCGCAGCGTGGGCGAGCCGGTGGAAGGTGTCCTGCTCCAACCTGTCTACGCCTTTGACCGCATGGTGGCTCCTGCCGGAAGCAAAGTGATGGGTCACATCATAGAGGTGACGGACGCTCCGCGCAAGGACCGGGCTCAGGCGATCCTGCAAGGAAATTTCTCACCGCTGCGAACCGCAAAGGTCGAGTTTGACACGCTGGTGTTGAAGGATGGGCCCAAAATCCCTATCCAAACCGCGGTCGCGCCGGGCACGGCTCAGGTGGTGCATCTCGAAACCGCCGCAGCGGACCCAGGCAAGAGAGAAAACGTTGCATCCAAGGCCATCGATTCCGCCAAGCAGCAGATCAAAGCCGAAAGAAAACAGGTGATAGCCGCCGTCAAGGAACCCGGCCGCATGCACCGCCTGAAGGAACTGCTGGTCGCTCAGCTCCCTTACCATCGGCCGGCGCTGCCCGCAGGTACGCGCTTCACCGCCGAGCTCGAAAAGTCGGTCGCCTTCAGCAAGCTGCAAGTGCCTTCATCGGAATTGAAATCGGTGGGAACCGTTCCACCGGCGGGCAGCGTGGTGGAGGCCACACTGCTCACCGGCCTGAGCTCCGCCACGGCCCATCGAGGCACACGGGTGGAGGCCATCATCACGCGTCCAGTTTTTTCAAAGGATCATCAACTGATTATCCCCGAAGGCAGCAAATTGCAGGGGATGGTCGTGCAGGCCGAGGCGGCGCGGCGTTTGCGCTTCCATCGCAACGGCGTCCTACGCTTCGCATTCGATAAGATTCAAACCCCTCAGGGCGCTCCGCAATTCGTCGAGGGAAGTCTCGCCGGCGTGGTGGTGGACAAGAAGGAAAAGCTGAAGCTCGATTCCGAAGGCGGAGCGCACTCCACTACCACCAAGATGGACTACGCTGCGCCCGCCATCGCCGTGTTGATCGCCACAACCTCCGCCATGCCTGACCGCGACGTTCGCCCCGGCCGCATCTACACGGATACCAGCGGTCCGGCCGGCGGGCAGGCCGTGGCTGGCGGCATGGGCTACAGACTCGTCGGCACTCTCCTGGCCCTTACCATTCACTACCAGCCGGTCACGGCCGCCCTCGCCGCCTACGGTGCCGGCTGGTCTGTCTATTCGCATCTGCTCACACGCGGCCAGGACGTGGTCTTCCCCAAAGATACGCCTATGGAAATCCGCTTCGGCGAACACCGCTCCAAACCGCGGGATGCCATAGCCCAACCCGCCGCCAAAAAGGCTGGCGGGTGAGAAGCCGGCAGCGCCGGCCCTGCGTTTCAAGCCCTGCGCCACGAACTCGGTACGGGCCGTAGTGATGTCGCTTTTGAGAGTAAGGAGTAGTGTGATAAAGTAAGGAATTGGGAGATTCTACGTGCAGAGGCAAGGGCGAATAACCAGCAAAGGGCAGATTACCGTTCCACATGACATTCGCCGCGAGCTGGGCATTCGTCCGGGTGACAGCCTGCTCTTCGAAAGTGATGGCTCCAGCGTTCACGTGCGGCGGGTCAGGACAAAAAGCCCGTTTGCGAAGTACCGGGCCATCGGGAACCCTGGGATGCCCTCCGGCAAGAAAGGAATACGCGGTTGGCTTCGGGAGCTTCGCGGCCAATGACGACCTCGATTGATACCAACGTTCTTGTTGGTCTTTGGGACAAGGAAGACGCGCTCAGCTCTGGGGCGCAATCAGCCCTGGACGACGCGCTCGGGCGTGGCAGCCTGGTGATCGCGGCTCCTGTTTTCGCGGAACTGATGGCGTGTCCAGGACGAGATGAGAAATTCCTCGACTCTTTTTTCCGAGACACAGGAATCCGAATCGAGTGGAATTTGGACGAGAGCATCTGGCGCGCGGCGGGCCGGGCTTTTCAGACCTATGCTGCGCGCCGGGGACGGCGGCGCGAGCCCGGACCTCGCCGCATACTTGCCGACTTTCTGATCGGAGCGTTCGCCCTGGAAAGGGCTTACCGTCTGCTGACTCTCGACACGCGCCTCTATCGGACCGCTTTCCCGTCGTTGAACCTTGTGTCATTCTAATCGCCACACGGCGCATCCATCCCGGCACAAACCAATGTCTGCGCCGGCCCCGGGCCAGCGGCTTGGTCATAAACGGCCTGAGCCGGGCGACTTGACTGTCTGTTGCTCGTCCTGAGTTTGACTTGAAGTGATCGTGAGCCAGTCCGCGCGCACACGATCCCACTCCTGGATCAGTAATCCTCGGGATTCAAAGAAAGCGCGGATGCGCGGCGTGTCCCAGCCAACGATCTCCTCCAAAATGGGAATCAGCACGCTGAGCGCATCGTCGCTGAGCACGGTACGCTTGGCGATCTGGGCAATATAGCGCGCTTGGGAGACGGCGATGGTGAAGCCATCGCGGCGGTTCACGTGCAGCATCACATGAATATCAGAACTGCCGTCGCCCACGTAAATGATCCGTTCAGGTCCAATCTGAAGCTGCCTTTGCAGATCGTCGAGCACCGCAACCTTGCCATAACCCGCGGTGACCCGCACGATGGATTCCACACGGCCGGAATCATCGTAGAGAAGTTGAGTGCCGTGGATGCGATCGGCCGGGATGATGCCCTCCAGAGCTGATTCAATGACCTCCTGAGGGGACGCCGACACCACGTGAAAGTCAAAGCGGTGGCCGTCAATCGCATTCGCGAGCAATTCGGAAAGCTGGCGAATGTTCTTCTTCAGGCGAGCGTCTTTGCCTGCCTGAATCAGGTGTGCCTTGCGGACTTTAGAACGGTACTCAGGGTCATGGACCAGAAGATAGGTCAGCTCTCCGCCCTGCTGAACAAGATTCTGAATGGAGAGAATGGCAACCTTGCTTTCAAATAGCTTGGCAGGTATCCCGGCCAGTTCGCTCAGAACAAGGCCAGAGTCATTGAAGCTTAAGGTCTGGTCAAAATCACTAGCGATCAGATACTGCTTCACAAAAGGCGCTGCTTCTTGCATGGGTTCCTCTCTTGGTGGACACCGAAAAGCTGCACAGAACAGTACCTCTCGACTGGCACGACACAGTGGCGGGAGGAGGTCCCAGGGCTGGGCCAGTACTTTGCGCTTGCCCTCGCGATGGAACAACGCTTTCCAGTGTCTTATCAACGGTGACGAGCGAAACGAATCAGTCCAAACAAATTAGCCTGAAAGAGAGTTCATCACACCATGACCATTTTGATGCCGCCGTGTTGGGAAAGTTTCGCAACGCTCAATCCATTTTATTTATCGCGCACATAATGCGGTGCTGCGGGCATGGGAAATGGTCTGTGCATCGAGGAGGAAGCCATGAGGCGACGTGACTTTATTCAGTCTGCCGGATGGGGAGGAGCCGCGGCATTGACGGCTGGCGCCCCGCGAGCCGCCCGTCCAGCACAACGACCATCAGACGGTGCCGCCGGTCCCCTGAAAATCACTCGCATCCGTTTCTACCACAACCCGCAATCGCCGCCGAGCTTTAATCAATCGTTCCACATTGTCACGGTGGAGACCGATCAAGGTATCACCGGGGTCGGCGAGGGTGGCTCGCCGGATACCGTGAAGCAGTGCGGGGCGATGATTATTGGGGAAGATGCTTCGCGCATTGAGCACCTCTGGCAGATGATGTTTCGCGGCTACTTCTATCCCGCCGGGCGCGAAAAGCTGGATGCGCTGGGCGCCATCGACCTGGCGCTGTGGGACATCAAAGGTAAAGCGCTGGGCGTTCCGGTTTATGAACTGCTGGGCGGACTTTGCCGCGATCATGTGGAATGTTACTCCACGGCATTCCCAGCGCACGGCTCGCTGGCGGAGTCAGCGCGCGCCTGCATGGAAGCAGGCTTCCGGGCTTACCGCACCGCCACTGCGGACCCACTGCCCGGTCAAGCCTTCAACTCCCATCAGATGGTGCGCAGGACCTACGAGAACTGCGTCCAAATTCGCGAGGGCGTGGGCCCGGCCGGCGACTGGGCGCTGGATTACCATACGCGCCTCGACCTTCCGGACGCGGTGCGGCTCAGCACCTTGATTGAAGGCCTTGAGCCCTATTTCGCGGAGGATTTGATCCGTTCGGAAAATCCCAGCGTATATCGCGAGCTGCGCCAGAAGGTGAAGGTACCCATCGCGGTGGGGGAACAGTTCGGTTCCAAGTGGGACGTGAACGGATTGATTGAACAGCAACTCATTGACTATGCGCGCGTCACGCTGCCCAACGTCGGCGGCATTACCGAATACGTGAAGATCGCCGCGATGTGTGAAACCCATTATGTGGGGCTGATTCCGCATTTCACCGGACCGGTTTCAGAGGCGGCGTTGGTTCATGCCTGCGGCGTGTTTTCCGGACCGGTCATGATGGAGATGCTGGGCGACGGTTCCCACCAAGCTCCGCATTTGCCCGAATGCTACGACTTCCGCGACGGCAAGATGTGGCCGAACCGCAGACCTGGTTTGGGCGTGGCGCTGGACACGCGGCCGTTGCAACTTGCCGCGGAAGTCACGGAGAGAGTTCAGCCGATTCCCATGCTGAGGCGTCCCGACGGATCCTATACGAATTGGTAGAGGGCAAGCTGTGCTGCGGTCGCCGTGAGATCCGGCAATTGTTGAGTGAACAGCTTTGTTGCTGGCCCTCTGTGATTGCCTTCACCCATGTTGCGGCGTCAAAACCGTCCGCCGTCATCAGTTGGTCATGAGCATCGGCGAGCAGCAGGGTTTGCGAACGGGCTTGGGTTCCATCAGCTCCACGCGAGTGAGGTTGGGGTCATAGACATTGAGCTGCCATTTTCCATCTCTCCCGATTTGTGGCTTTGCCGCTGGATGGTAACCGCAGGCAAGAACCAGGCTGTTGTAAATTGCCTGCAATCCGCTTAGATTACTGTAGGCGTATACCTTATGGGAGAACAACCTGCGCCAGATCGCATCACAGGACGGGCCTCATCCACCGATCTCGACCTGATTCACCGGGTGATGGCGGGAGATGAAACGGCGTTAGCCAGTCTATACGATCGTTATTCGGGAATCGTGTATTCAGTTGCCAGGCGGATTCTGAATGACGATGGCGCCGCCGAAGAGGTGCTGCAGGACATTTTCTATCAGCTATGGCGAACCGCCTCCAACTTTGACGAATCGAGAGGCGGGCTGACCGGCTGGCTGCTGGTGAGCGCCCGGAACCGCGCCATCGATCGGTTACGCCACCACAAATCTTCGGAGGGCCTAGACGAGGAAAGACCAGTGGCTGTGAAATCAAACCTGGAGTCGCAGGTCGCGCAGAGCGAACTCATGGGGAAAGTGAAGGGCTCGCTGCTGGCATTGCCGGAAGCACAGCGGGCGGCCCTGGAGCTTGCGTATTTCGAGGGCCTCACGCACACCGAGATCGCCGAGCGGACGGGAGAACCCTTGGGTACTATTAAGACGCGGCTGCGCTCGGCATTGCAGACGCTGAGGCAGGCATTGAACCCGTGAACGGACATCCACAATTCGAAGAGGACTTTGAACTGTACGCGCTCGGAACGATGGAAGGCGAGGAGCGAGCCGCGATGGAGTCCCACCTTGTAGGTTGTGCGGATTGCGCTGCCAAGCTCGAAGCCGCTCGAGGCCGGCTGGCCTTGCTGGCGCTTTCGGCGTCCGCCCGTACACCGTCTTCAGCAGTGAAAGAGCGGCTGATGAGTTCCTTGAAGCCGCAAACGGCGAGGTCCGTAAGTCCACAAAGAATTGAAGCACCAAGGCCGTGGGGAATCTGGCGGTGGCTGACGCCTGTCCTGGCCTGTGTGGTTACTTTGCTGGTGGTATTGTGCGCCTGGTTGTTCGTCCGAAACGGACGGCTGGGGCAAGAGGTTCGGGGCTTGAGACTCCAACAGCGACGGCTCAAGTCCCAAGTTCGGGAAACTCAGGCGGAAAATGCCAGGGCGAGGACGGTGTTGGACATTCTTACTTCATCTTCGACCGTCAAAGTGGATTTGGTGGCGGCAGAAGCTCGTCCCGTTCCGCAGGGCAAAGCATTTTACAATCGGAAGATAGGATTGCTGTTCTACGCGGCCCATCTTCCGGCGCTTCCCGTGGATCGGACGTATCAACTGTGGTTGGTGCCGGCCAAAGGCAATCCGGTAAGCGCGGGAACCTTTGAGCCTGACCCGAACGGTAATGGGTCTGTCCTGTTGCCGCCACTGCCGCCGGGCCTTCCTGCTAAAGCCTTTGCTGTAACTATCGAGCCAGCGGGCGGAATGCCTCAACCAACCGGCAAAAAAGTGCTGATCGGTGTCGTATCCGGGCAACCGGGCTAAAATTGTGTCCCTCCAAGTCCGCCCGATTCCTGTCTGCAATCCGTCTGAACACTTCCTGCGTACTGTTATTGAAGCCCTTGACGGATCCCCCAAAGGAATGCGGGGCCGGTGCGTGAGGGCCGGTACAAACCGCGGCCTGCAGGCTTGGACGCGGCATCTTACAATGGGAGGAATTTCCATGAAGAGACTTTACTCGGCCGCGGCTCTTGCGGCGCTGATCCTGGTCCTCGTCAGTATCCCGGCCGTCAGCAGAACAAAAACCATGACCTGGAAGGGTTGGATCAGCGATAGCGCTTGCGGCGCCAAGGGAGCCGCGGCAAGCCACAAGGATTGTGCCCTGGCTTGCGTTCATCAGAAGGGCGCAAAGTTTGTCTTCGTCAACTCGGCGGACAAGTCAGTCTACGCCATTGCCAACCAGCCTGAAGTGAAGGATGGCGACGTGGGCCAGGAAGTGAAACTGACTGGAAAAATGCTGAAGAACAAATCCATCGAAGTAACCAGCATCGCCCCCTCCATGTGACGCCCGATTTTTGCCGCTCACCAGCCCCGCAGCAAGTGCCCGCGAGCCCTGAACAGGGCCCGCGGGCAGTTTCCCAGGCGCTCAAAGCATCCCAACAGACGGATAGACTCCAACTAAATGGCAGAATCAGACT
>JBOGKI010000204.1:0-7774 GCA_050745605.1 Terriglobia bacterium
GGTGTACATCGTGCGCGACCCGAGGGACATTGCGGTTTCCTATTACCACTACCTCGTCAAGTTCCGCGAGCTTCCCGAGGGGCATCCCATGGAAGAATATATCCCACGATTCATGCGGGAAGATTTTGAAGCAAAATACGGGCCCTGGGATGATCACGTGCTGGGCTGGATCCGCATGCGAGAGGGTCATCCGGACTTCCTTCTGCTTCGCTACGAGGACCTGCTGGAAAACACGGCTGCCGAATTGAACCGCGTGGCAGCCTTCGTGAGTGTTCCCGTGGACGAGCAGCGGATCGCCAAGGCCATCACCCTGAGCGCCGCGGACCGGATGCGACACTTGGAGAAGAACGAATCTCGAAAATGGTCCGCGATCCGCAACAGCCGGCACGACATGTCGTTTGTGCGTTCCGCCAGAGCCGGCGATTGGATGCGCGATTTATCTGAAGAGTCCGTCCATCAGATTGAAGCTGCTTGGGGACCCGTGATGGTGGCACTCGGCTATAAACTGACGACCGTGCCCCACGAAGTGCTCACCAAAGGCAGATGGCCTTAGCAGGCTCTGACTCGCGCCCGCCCAATCAAGACCACACTTGTCCCGCCAGTCAAGAAACTCCAAATCTCCATCCGCAGAATAAACTCCGTGTGAGGGTGGCGCGAGCCGTGCCGGCTACGACGACGAGGCTGGTGCACGGCCGGCAGTTCAAGATAGTTGACGGGATGAGGCCGGCGTCTCTAAAATCCGGGCATCCATGAAGCGTCTGACGACTGTTGATTACTGGGAAAAAAGTGTCTGGAAAAATCAACGCCCGCGACAGCTTGTCCTCTACCGCGATTGCGATTTTGAGCGGGTGCGTTTGCTGCGGCGGATCGCGCCGGGCCGAAACGCCCGGGTCCTTGAAGTGGGAGCGGGGGGCTCGCTAATACTGCCGTATCTGGCAAAGCGCGAGGGCTTCCGCGTGACCGGGATCGACTACTCATCCGGCGGCTGCCGGCTCCTCGCAGAAAATTTCCGCGTCCTGGGAGCGAGTGGCGACATCGTTTGCGACGATTTTCTCCAATCTTCCATTAGGTCGGGTCAATTCGACTTGGTCTATTCGCTGGGCCTGATCGAACATTTTGACGACTTGCAGTCCGTGGTCCGAGCCCATTTGAATTTTGTAAAGCCGGGTGGGATGTTGCTCACGGCTTCGCCCAACTTGCAGGGGTTTTACGGGACAATGCTGCGACGGCTGGCGCCCGCCCTGCTTGCCCGGCATCGGATCTTCGGTCCTGCCGAGCTGCGCGATGCCTTCCGGTCGGCGGGCGCCGAAACCGTCCAGACCGGTTATCTCGGCACATTTTATTTCGGCCTGGGCACGGATTCCGATTGGGTTTATCTGAAAAACTGGCCCGCCACTCTGCGATCTTTACTCCAATACGCGGTGAAGCTGGCCAACGCCTCCATCTCCCTGGCCTTTCGTGTTTCCCCCTGGCATCCTCACAGCCGGGCTTTCTCCACCGGCTTTTACGCCTTCGGACAGAAGCCGCAGTAACTCATGGCCCCTGAAGTGGCAAGTGGGTTGATTCGCTCCGGCTCATCCGCGAGGAAATGAGCGAGGGCCCGGAAGTGCCGCAGGCGGTCGGCTGAGTTCCACTCCCAAACGACAGCCCCAGGAACCTGCCAGCCGAGGGCAGATTCCAACCAGCATCTAATGCAAACGCGATAAGCTTTGTTACATCGCGCTGTAGTGGCGCTCGGGGAGCGCCGTCCAGACTGGCGGTCCCTGCCAGGGTAAACTCCGACTACCGCTACAGCCAGGCAACCTCACTTCCCGCGTTCGTGTTAAAACAACGAAATCAGGAGAAGCACCTTGCGGCCAGACCGGTCCGGGCGGCGGAGAATTGGTATAATTTAGTAGACAGGCTCAAATTCAGTATCAGAATTCCTGGAAATGCGTACTGCTGGCGGCAAGGGGAGAGCGTTGAGTGCGTGAGAGAAATACTGGCCGCAACGGGATGATGAGACTAAGGTCCATCGCCATGCTGGTGGCGCTCTTGGCGCCCGCTCTGGCGTATGGGGTCGAAGCACTCAACTTCAAACCCGGTTTTAATCTGTACAGTCCGCAGCAGGACGTGCAATTGGGCCGCGCCAATGCCATTCAGATCGAAAAGCAATTGCCCATGCTCAACGACCTCGAGACGGTGAATTACATCACGCGTTTGGGACGCAAGCTGGCCCGCTATGCGCCCAACGATCTGAAGGTTTATGTTTGGGATTTTTACGTGGTCAACAGCGCGGACATCAACGCCTTTGCGCTGCCGGGCGGATATATCTTCGTCAATCGCGGCACCATTACCGCGGCGGAGAACGAAGCCGAGCTGGCGGGCGTCCTCGCTCACGAAGAGGGCCACGTGGTGATGAGGCACGGCACTCACCAGGCGTCGGAAATGTCTCTGGTGAAGGCGCCGCTCTCTATCCTTGGAGCGATCCTGGGATCCAGCGCCGGTACCGCCGGCTCGCTGATTCAAGCCGGCCTCGGGTTTGGAGTGAATTCAGTTTTTCTTAAGAACTCCCGGGGCATTGAATCTCAGGCGGATGCGGTGGGAACCTACATTCTTTACCATGCCGGTTACGATCCTCATGCCATGGCCCAATTTTTCGAAATGCTGCAAAAGAAATACCCGCAGCAAACCATCCAGTTTTTCTCCGACCACCCCAACCCTGGGAATCGAGTCAAGAACGTTAACGAGGAAATTCCGAGACTGGGACCGGCCCGCGCTAATTGGATTACCGACACCCCGGAGTTCGAGTCCGTCAAGCGCCACCTGATGAGCTTGCCGCCACCGCCCAAGGCGCATCCCTGACCAGCGGAGGACGTAGCGCCAGCTTCCAGCCGGCGAAACTGCAGGCAGGATGCCTGCGTTACGATCAAAATAGGGCGCCAGCGGCGGAGGATTGCACCTTGTTTCCCCGGCGGGTTTCTGTTAGATTGTTTTTGGCGAGCAGCATCGGCGGGAGTAATTCAGCGGTAGAATGCCAGCTTCCCAAGCTGGACGTCGCGGGTTCGATTCCCGTCTCCCGCTCCATGGTTTCCACAAGAGGCCAGAATTCAAAGTGCCAGATCATTACACACTTCTCGGAGTGGCACGCTCCGCGACCACCAAAGAAATCAAAGTGGCGTACCGGCGCCTTGTTGCTCAATATCACCCCGACCTCAACCCGGATCCCGGGGCTTCCGGCATCACGGCAACGCTGAACGAAGCGTACGCCGTCTTGTCCGATGAGGGGAAGCGCAAGGCTTACGATGCGGAGCTGGATTTGGCGATTTCCTCGCGAATGGCCGGCGCCGAATCCAGCCATCAAGCCGCTTCGGCGCCGGCGGCACAAACGTATTGCCAGAATTGTGACCGCCAAGACAATACGCTGCGATTTTCCGAGTTCTGGTCCACGTTATCTTTCATCTTGGTGACGCGCCGCCGGATCGTCTCGGGAGTGTGGTGCGAAAAATGCCGGGTGGCCGAATCCGCCAAGTGGAGTTTGTTGTCCGGGTTTGGCGGTTGGTGGGGGATTCCCTGGGGGCCGATTCGTACAATCCAGGACTTGGCCGTCAACAGCCGGGGCGGTAGGCAGCCCGAGTCGAGAAATGCAGCGCTGCTGCGCAGCATCGGCTATGAGCTCTACGGGCGTGGCAACTACGACGAGGCTTTCCGCGCGCTCCAGCAGAGTCTTCGCTTCAAACCGGATGCCGAGGCCAATGCGCTCTTAGACCATCTGCAATCCCGGTTGCCGCGCCACGCGCCCGAACCCCAAGCTGCATCCTTCTGGGCACTTGCTCTGGTAAGCCCCGCACTGGTCGTAGCCGTGATCTGGGCGGGTCTCATCTACGCGGCGGCTTCGCGTCTGGGCGGGTATCCCGCCAACCATCAGGCGTCGTCCACACTCACGCTCCCATCGCCGGTCACGCCTTCCCTGGCAAGCGATCGGGAAATGGTAAAGCTGCAAGTCAAGCACTTGGCCACCGTTATCGCCATCCGCTCTCCTCGCATCGGCTCTCACTATGAGGGATCCACTCTGGTGGCCGACTACGGCCTGGATCGGTCCCGCTACAATGCGGCGCAGCTTTATCCCATCGCCCAGTCCATCGGGACGGTATGGAAAGCGGGAACTCCCGATCCTAATGGGTTTCTGGCCAGCGCCTATTTCAACTCCATGCTCTTTGCCCTGAGCGTCGATATTGTCAATCGCATCTACCGGGGAAATACCATTGAAGTCGGAGCCGCGCAAGCCGAAGCGTTGGGGGCCGATCCCAGAGTGTCTGCGTGGCTTCGCGCCAGCCGCTTCTGGCCCGGCTATCAGGCGTTAGAAACCACCCTGCAAGCCGGCGCCGAAAGCTACAAGCCGGGGCCATCGTTAGAGGAGATGGAGACGCAGGCGGAATTGATCGAAACCACCCTGCAGCAGTTGGAGTCTCAACAAAGGCTCTTTCAGGCTGAAGAAGATGTCGACGCCTACAACCGGCTGGTCCCCGTTTATAACCGCGACCTGGCTCATCTCAAGTCGCTCTCCCACCAGATTCAGACTCACCTTGCCCTGGCTAACAAATTGGACCAGGCGTTCAATCGCTGCTTGGATGGCTCGATTTTGTTAAGCAAGTTGGAGCATGTGAATCTCACGTCCGGCGCGTCAAAAATCAACACATCACCTTAACGGTATCCGGCCATGCCGTGGGCCTTTTTCTTGCCGCTTGGAGTTTCCGCCCGGCCCGCTGCGGAAGAACCCACGCCACACAAATCGAGCCGTGGCTCCACGCTTTGGATTTCTGGTTGCCGCGCTCCGCGCTTCGAGCTTTCCCCTCATCTCCTTGTGAGATACACTGTCCAGGAATCTTCGCGAACAGGAGTGTTTTCATGGGTCAAAAGCGAGCGATCGCCGGAATCGATCTGGGTGGAACCAGCATAAAAGCCCTGGTCGTTGACGAAAAGTACAAAACTCTGGCGACGGTAAAAAGAAAGACCAAGGCCGCAGCCAAGCCGGATGATCTGATGGAAGAGATTTCCTCCGTCATCGAAGAGGCCGCAAAGGATGCCGGCCTCAAAGTGAAAGACCTCTTCGCCGTGAGTATTGGCGCGCCCGGCACCATTGACACCCGGCGCGGCATCGTGCTCGAAGCGCCGAACCTTGGCTGGAAGGACGTCACCCTCGCCGAGGGTTTAAAGAAGCAACTGGGCGTGCAGGTCCTCGTGGACAATGACGTCAACGTGGGCGTAGTGGGTGAACACGCGCTGGGCGCGGGCGAGAAAGTGAGTGAGTTGGTGGGCATCTTTGTGGGGACCGGGATCGGCGGCGGAATCATCATTCAGGGTGAACTCTACGGGGGAAGCCGCGGCGGCGCGGGAGAGATCGGTCACACCGTGATCCTGGCCGATGGCCCAGTGTGCAGTTGCGGTCACCGAGGTTGCGCGGAAGCCCTGGCTAGCCGCACCGCTATGGAACGGGATGTGCTGGACGCCATCAAAGGCGGGCAGAAGAGCGTTGTCCCCAAAATCCTCCAGGAAAAAGGGAAGGACCGCATTACCAGCAGCGTGATCCAGGCGGCTCTCGCGCAGAACGATGCGGTGATGATGGAAGTCCTCCAGCGTGCCCAGCGCTATCTCGGCATCCTTGTGGCCAACATGGTTAATCTTCTGGACCCGGAGCGCGTGGTGATCGGTGGCGGCATCGCCGAGCGGTTCGGCGAGGACTTCGTGGCGCCCATCCGGCAGGCGGCTTACGAGTATTTTCTGCACGGCCGGGATGCCAAGAGGATCAAGATTCTGCCTGGCGCGCTGGGCGATAAAGCCGGGGCGCTGGGGGCGGCGGTACTGGCCCAGAAACGGTTGGGATGAAAAGAAAAGAACGGTGACGAGTGGCCAGTGACACGTGGCGAGCCGCTAGCGCCGACCGGGCCGTTGCGTCTACCCCTCGTCATCCAAGAGCGCGGAAGTGCGGCTTTCTCGCTGATGGCTGACCGCTTTTTTGCTGATGGCTGAAGGCTTTTTCACTCGTCACGGGTCGCTTGCCTTTATGTCTTCTATCAATCCCAAATTGAAGCCGCCGCCGGCGCAGCCCTCCCAAGGGCGTTTGGACTGGAAATCCCTATCCATCACGCAGAGGATCATCAGCCGCATCATCCTTGTGGTTTTTATCCTGATGGTCCTTTATTATCTGCTGAACATCCTGCGCCCTTTCTTCGCCGCGCTAACGTGGGCCGCGATCCTAGCGACGGCCTTATACTCGCTCTTCGAGCGCATTGAGCGCTGGACGCGGCGGCCCCGCCTGGCCAGCGCGCTCACCTGTCTGCTCATCACCCTGCTGGTGGTGGCGCCGGTGATTGTTCTCCTGGGCCTGCTAGCGGGCGAATCGGTGTTGGCTTACCGTACCCTGGCAGCCAAAATCACGGCTGCGCCGCTGGGGGGACTGGAGATTTTGCGGAACAGCGCAATCTTTGTCTGGGCCCAATCCAAGATGAGCGCCTGGGGCCTTCCCACTCTCGATCTCGGGGCCCTGACGCTTCGGGCCGTGAAGCTGCTGAGCGCCTTCCTGGTGGGCAAGAGCACCGCCTTATTTGCGGAGTTCACCGGTTTCATCTTCAGCCTCTTCGTCGTCTTAATCACCCTTTACGTGCTCTTTCTGCACGGCCCGCAAGTCATGGATGAAGTCCGCTGGTTGTGCGGCCTCACCCGCGGCCATAACGATCGAATCCTGACTCAATTTAAGGACACGATTCTCGCCAGCTTGGAAGGTAGCCTGGTGTCCGCGCTGCTGCTGGGGATTCTCGGCGGGCTGGTGTTTCTCTGCTTCGGAATTCCGGCGCCGCTTCTGTGGGGCGCGGTGATGGCGTTGCTTTCGCTGGTGCCGATTATAGGCACGGCGTTGGTATGGGCGCCCGTGGTCATTTATTACCTGGCCAGCGCCCACGTGGTGAAGGGCATCGGGCTGCTCGTGGTGTTTGTGATTTTGATCGCGGTGGTGGATAACATGGTGAAGCCGCTGCTTATGCGGACACGAGATGAAATTCATCCGCTTTGGGTCTTCCTGGGGGTGGTGGGCGGAGTCCGTTACTTCGGGCTGTTAGGACTTGTGCTCGGGCCGCTGGTGGTTACGGCTTTCCTGGCCCTCCTCTCTATCAAAAAGAATGAAGACGAGCAGCAGAAAATTGTCCCTGAGGAGTGACAAGACGAAGCGATTGGAGTCTGCTGAAAACCTGGATGGCCTCGACTATGCTCGGCTCACTCATGGAGGAATTCTTGCCTTGACTTCGAGCCCCGCTCGGCGGAGCATTGAGGGCAACGTGGAGGTGCGGAGAAATGCCACTCAGAAAAGTGCGGATCTATGGTCCTTGGGTGCTAACCATGGTGTTGCTGATCGTCGCTACCGGGGTCCCGGCGGCGCGCGCCCAGACCTACACCGACCTGTTCAACTTCGACGGAACGCATGGCGCTGGTCCGTCTAACCCGGGAATTCTCGCTCAAGGACGGGACGGCAGCTTATATGGGACCGCGCCGAGCGGTGGTAGCCAGGGGGGCGGCGTCGCGTTTAGAGTCACGGTGGGCGGTACCCCTAGGGTGATGCACGACTTTGCCACCCGCCCCGATAGCGGATTGACGCTCGGCGAGGACGGAGATTTTTACGGTACTACAGTCCTAGGCGGCAGTAACGGTGACGGGACGGTTTTCAAGATTACGTCAAATGGAACGCTGACCACTCTCTACAGTTTCACGTCAGCAGACCCCCAGCCCCAGGCACCCCCAATCC
>JBOGKI010000205.1:0-7760 GCA_050745605.1 Terriglobia bacterium
GCCGGCGATAGTACGCCCGCGGAGCAGAAACCAGCTTGTGATGTAGGAGATGAAGTGCTGTGCCGGCCGGCCGTCCATCCACCGGAATAGTTAGCGCGCGGGGGCACCAAGCCGAAGACTCGACGGTTTGAATCCCGCTCGATCGCAGGAGACAAGGGCAGCCATGGGCGGAGACTCGGGCAGCGCATCAATTCGAGACCCGCGGTCTGAACGAGTTCGTCAAACTGCTCGCGGGTCATCAGGCGGGTGTAGATATGGCGGCGGGACTCGAGGCCGTTTAGCCGCCGGTTTTCTGCAGGGCCGCGCGGGGCAATCACATTGATGATCCCGATCTCGCCGCTGGGACGCGTCACCCGAGCGAACTCCGGCAACAAGTCCGGAAAATTAGCAAACGAGTCAGTAAACGTCACGGCATGGAAGCTGGCGTTGGGGAATGGGGGATTCTGGACATCCGCCAAGGTCCGGAAGAGGCTCTGGTGCGGAGCATACTCGGGCAGTTCAAGCCCAGAAATGGGACACGATCTGAGTGGGCTCTGCTACTCCTGGCGTCTTCCTACCCAACCGTCCTGAAGTTATGATAACCTTGAAGAAGAGGGGCGGGACGAAACAGGGTGACGCCGGCAACATGACATCGATTTTTCCCTCGCTTTTGAGGTTGGACTTTGCAAAACTCGGCGAGAGCTTGGGAGAAGTTCAAAGAGCTGGCGCCCAAACCGTCCACGTGGACGTGATGGACGGACACTACGGAGAGGAAGTGACCGTGGGCCTGCCGGTGGTGGAAAGCCTGAGTAAATCGGCTCACTTAGAAATTGACGTGCGGCTGGCGGTGGAGAAACCGGAACGTTACGCCGGAGAGGTTGTGAAGGCGGGCGCCCGGCGCGTTGCGGTTCATCCAGATTCGACAAACCAGCTCTTCCGGACACTCCGCATCATCCGCGATCACGGCGCGGAAGTGGGAGCCGCATTGCGACTAGGCGTTCCGCTGGCGGTACTGGATGATGTCTGGGAGGAACTCGATTTCGTAACGGTTGTTTGCTCGGAGTGGAGCCGGCGGCAGGAAAAGTTTCTCCCCACATCCATCCAAAAAATCAAGGCTGCATCTAATTTCAGGTCCGTCTCAGGCCACAACTTCAAAATTCAGGCAGAGGGTGGAATCGAGATCGGACACATCAGGGGGCTGGGCGCTAACGGTGTGGACATCATTGTTGCAGGGCCCGCCGCCCTTAACGGCGCTCCGATTGGAGAACGGGTTAAAGAGCTCATCCACGAGGCCGAAAGCGCCCACGAGACGATCGATAGCCCCTAGGGCCACTTAGGATTCATGAGAACGTCACGCCATTCAACCGGCCGGCGCCGTACCCGGCTTTCAAAATTGTGGCTACTGTCCCTTGTTATCCTTGGGTGTAGCTTGCTGCCCGGCTGTCTCCTCCACCGCCACCGGAATTCCGGACTGGCCGGCCCGGTGAATCCCGGCGACCAACCGGACAAAATTCTCTACGAAAAGGCCGCCAATGAGATTAACCACGGCCGTTTTGACGTGGGCCGGCTCACCTTGCAGACACTCATCAACACCTACCCGGACAGCGAATACCTGTCCAAGGCCAAACTGGAGGTTGCCGACTCTTACTACCAGCAAGGCGGCGTTTCGGGCCTGACACAGGCTGAAGCCGAATATAAGGACTTCATCACTTTTTTCCCCACGGCGCCGGAGGCTCCCTTGGCGGAGTACCGGGCGGGCATGTCCCATTTCCGCCTGATGGGAAAGGAGGACCGTGACCCTCAGGAAGCCAAGCAGGCAGAGGCCGAATTCAAGATTTTCCTTCAGAAATATCCGGACAATCTGCTGATGCCCACGGTCAAGGCGCGGCTCCGCGAAGTGCAGGAAATCCTGGCCGAAGGCGACTACGAAATCGCCAAATTTTACGTCTTCCGAGGAGACAGCAAGGCTGCCGAATCCCGGCTTGAAGAGATTCTGAATAAGTATCCCAACTTCAGCGGGGGCGACCAGGTGTTGTGGTATCTGGGCGAATCACTCGAACGATTGAAGAAGCCCAATCAGGCCATGCCCTACTACGCCCGTATCATTACGGACTTTCCGCTGAGTTCCCATGTCGATGAAGCCAAGGATAAGCTCGCCGCGGCCCATTTGCAGATTCCGAAGCCCACCGAAGCCATCCTGGCTCGCGCCCAGGCCGATGCCGACCGCCGTGTCAATCACGGCCTCTTCCACCGTGTGGGAGGAGCGTTCACCAGCACGCCTGATTTCTCTGCCACGCTGCGCGGCCCCGTCTATATTGGCGGCGTCAAGCCTCCCGAAATAGAAATGGCCAAAGAGCGGCCGGCGAGCTCAGTGGGCAAATTGAGCGCCCAGACCGTGAGCGAGGGCAGCTTGAATTCCGGCGCTGCGGTTGACCCGAATTCCAAAAGCGCCAGTTCAGCCTCGCCCACGCCAGCCGCCCACACCTTGGCCCCCACCGCTGGCGCTCCAGCCACTGCACCTAAGCCGTCCACCACCGCCCCGGCGAATGGGAGCAAGAACACAACCCAGGTGGACAAGACAGCGAACCGGAATACCCAATCTTCCTCCGACACTTCGTCCACGCCGAAGAAGAAAAAGGGCCGCCTGCACTTCCTGAAGAAGCTATTTCCCTTCTGACGATTCCTGGAGCGTTTGGATTCCGGCGTCGATGGTGCGGGATGGAGGCGCTTCGGCGCCCGCTGGCCCTCTGTTCGTAACCGATAATCCCCACGCGCTTTCAAATTTCAGTTACTATAGCGCGGGAAAGAGCGTGCCGGTATGGTTCACGCCCCCGGTATCCCCGGGGCCAGAACGGACCGCTGCTTCATCTGCCGCGGGGGCCCAGCGGGAAAGCTGTAATTTCTTGTTTACCCAATCGTAATGAGAGATTAGAACCGCCGAAGACACTGTATGGATGCGCCACTTGAATCCATTCTCCGGCAGGCTCAGGCCGGCGACCCAGAGGCTTTTGCAAGCCTCTACCGGCTTTTTTCCCGCAAAGTGCTGGGATTGTGCCGGCATTTGTTGCGAAGCCAAGAGGAAGCCGAGGACGCGGCGAGTGAAGTCTTTCTGAGGGCTCAGACCGGCATGAATAGCTATCGAAGCGAAATGCCCTTTCCTGCCTGGCTTTACAGCATCGCCAGCCATTATTGCGTGGACCGGCTGCGGCGGAGGGGACTGGAGAGCCGGATATTCTCATCAAGCGAGCCGGTTGAATGGGAACCTGCCTCACAAGAACCGTCGCCCCTGGGCGAGGTCATGAGCACGGAGCGGCGCGAAATGGCGCGGATGGCAGTTGCTGCCCTTCCGGAGCGCTACCGGATTCCTCTAACCCTTCGCTATTACAGTGACCTGACCTATGACCAGATTGCGGAGGCACTCGACATGCCGCGAAGCAACGTTGCAACCCTGATTTTCCGGGGCAAGAAGGAATTACGCCGCGTCCTAGCGAGGGCCGGCGAGGAGGGACTGCCATGAACTGCTTTCCAGAGCTCACCTATTCCATCTATCTCGACCGCGAACTTTCCCCCGAGGAGTCCCATGCCGTTGAGGCTCATCTGGCGGACTGCGCTGCGTGCCGTGCCCGGGTGGAAGGCCTCCGCCTGGAAAACCAGTTGCTGGCTGAAGCCCTGGATGAGGGGTTTGGCGCACTGGCCGCCGTGCCGGGCCAGACCCATGCCAGTTTTCCGCTCGCTTGGTTGCTGCCCGCCATGCTGGGAGGCGTGATTGCGCTGAGTTGGACCCTCCGTTCGCTCTCAAGTTACTTTCCGATGTCGGCAAATTGGGTGAACCCCTTCAGCCGCACCTCGCTCTTAAACTTCCTTCTTAGCGTCGCTTTCTTCCTTACAGACCAGAGGGAGACCATCATCCACTGGTTTGCCATTGCGGTGACGGGCGTTGCGGCGGGGCTGTTGGTGACCGCCGCGATTTATCTGCTCGTCCGCCGATGGCCGCTCCATTTTGCCCTGTTGGCAACCGCGCTCCTGTTCGCGGGCTTCGCCAAACCCGCCTCTGCCATGGAAACCCGCAACGGAAAGCAGGTCGTCACCGTGCCGGCCAATGAAACGGTGAGCGATAGCCTTGCGGCCGGCGCGCAGTCCGTCGAAGTCGCCGGCAAGATTAATGGCAACCTCATCGCTCACGGCCAAAGAATCACCATTACGGGAACGGTGACCGGAGACGTCATCACCGCCTCGCAGATTCTCGACATTGAAGGTACGGTCGAGGGCAATGTTTTCTCATGGGCCCAGTTCATTACGGTGCGAGGGAAGGTCGGCCAGTCGGTTCACGTGTTCGCTGAATCGTTCGATCTTTCCAACGGCGGCCAAGTGGGTGGCGATGTTCTGGCTTTCTGTGCAACCGTGAACGTCAGCGGCAATGTTGGCGGAGACGTCCGCGCTCATGCCGGTTCCGTGACCCTCCATGGCAGCGTGGGCCGCAACCTCGATGCCGCTGCCGGCCAGGTCGCTGTGGCCGGATCAGCCCACGTGGGCCACAACTTGACAGCCGAGGTCAAACGAACCAGTGATTTCAGCATGGAGCCGGGGGCCGTCATCGGCGGGAAGATCGAAGTCAAGCTGAGCGGCGCCAGCGTCAGCCGTTTCCTTACAGCACACTTTTACCTTTGGAAGGCCGTGCACCTGGGCGCGATCTGGGTGACGGGACTTGTGCTTTTCTGGCTCTTCCCCTTCCTCTTCAAGGGCAAAATGGATAACTCATCCGACCTGCTCAAAGCCATCGGCTGGGGGTTCGTCGTCCTCGTAGCCACTCCGGTCGCTGCGGTCATTGCTTGTCTCACCGTGGTCGGCCTGCCTCTTGCCATCCTGGCCATGGCCTTGTGGCTTATCGGCTTGTACGTCGCAAAGCTCTTCCTGGCTGCGGTCATCGGCCAGCGGTTGACCGGCCCGGGTGCGGGAGGAAGGAAAGCCTTCGCCGCCCCGCTACTGCTCGGGCTTTTGATTATCTTCGTAGCCATCGAGCTCCCCTATATCGGCCGGTGGGACAGCCTTTTGGTGATACTGATCGGTTATGGCCTGGTCCTGAGCGCCGCCCGTGAAGCGTGGGCCCGCCGGCAACAATTGGCAGCGTAGCGCACGCCGAAACGCTGCCGATGACGTCGGTGATGGAAGCGGGGATTACGCACCATTTGTGGAATATTGAAGAAATAATCTGCTGGAATACCGGGGCGGGCTTGTTTACTTGAGCGCTACCACCACTCCGACAACCGCCATCCCAACCGCAACGATAAGCGGCAAGACCCATGAAAGCCGTCCCACGCTTCCTCTCAGTTCGGCAACGTCGTTGGCGAGAGCGCTGAGCGTCTTCAGGACCTGGCCAAGGGTCATACCCTCTGTTTCAACAAGTTCTTGGATGTCCCGGGCCGTGCTTCCGGGCTGCCCTTGCTGTGGGCCGGCATACGGCTTGGTGACCGGGGAACTCAGGCGGAAGAACTGCAACGTTAAGAACGGAGCTTCGTATGGAATGGCTATCGGCTTTGGAGCCAAGTTAACCAAGCGAACTACAAGAATTCCCCTGAAACCCGGGTCAATCTGTGGGCCTGAAAGCATCAAGAGCCCGCGACGGGCGTATTCAGAACGAAGTCCCAACTGCGCTGCAGTGCGTCTATCCAACTCGACGCGTTCTCGAGACTCCAAAACCGCGAACTCCCCGGGCTCGATGATTAGTACACCCTTCTCGCTCAAGTTTAGCTTTTCCTTCAGGGAACTGGTAAAGGCCCACGTCCCAACGCGAGCATCGTAGCTGGCCGGCTCAATTTTGGCAGGGTCGAATGGGTCCAAAACTATCTCGCGACTTTCGACGGCAGCGCTGATTTCCTGCTCAGTCATCATAATTTACGGTCGTAAGCAGAATATTACCAGATTGTCGAAGCGAATGTAAGGCGAAATAAAATCATCTTCGCGAACACCTAGATTTCGAGAATTCCCGACTTCTGGACCGCTCCCTTCGCTTTGAGCCTATCATGACTGTCAAGGCAACTCTATTACCGCAGATTTTCGCTGCTGGTACACTTTGGTTGCTGTACCACTGCCAGATTTTCTTGGAATTTTCAACCTCCGGAAAATCGATTATGATGGTTGGTACCCTATGATTCGCCATCCCGAGCCGGCCAAGGATAGAACACCCACTGACTGCGAGCAGGAACGGAACCTGGTCCTGGCGGTGCTGCGCGGCGACTCGCCGGCCTTCCACGAGCTCTATAGCGCCTATCGCGACCGGATTTACAATCTGGTGGTTTATTCCATTGGTGATTCGCTGCAGGCGCAGGACGTGGTGCAAACGATTTTCCTCAACGTCTTCCGCGGCCTGGGCAGCTTCCGCTTCCAATCCAGTCTCGCCACCTGGATCTACAGGATCGCTCACAACGAATGCCAGAATCATCACCGGACGCGCCGCACGGCGCAGGTGCCTTTGGAGGCGATTCTTGGAAGCCACGACGAGATCGATATCAAGCCCATCTCAGACGAGCAGCACGCGCACCGGGAGCGCGAAATCATCCTTCAAGAAACGCTGATGCAACTGCCTTTCAAAATGCGCGAGGTGGTGGTGCTGAGGTACATCGAGGGTTTTTCTTACGAAGAAATGGGCCGCGTCCTCCGATGTGCTCCCGGCACGGTGGCCTCGCGGCTGAGCCGGGCGCTCGCGGAACTGGAAGAGCGTCTGCGGCCCTTCCGGCGCCTATTGTAGAAATCAGGAGGTTACTGCCATGAGTTGCTGGCGCTTCAGGCTGAGACGAGAGCTTCTGCCCTATCTCGAGGGCCAGCTCCCAGCCAAGGATGTGACGCGAATTGAACGGCATCTGCTCGACTGCGGCTCGTGCCGCGACCTGCTGCTCCGCCTTCGCACCGGGCATCAGATGGTGCAACAACTGGCGGCGCATATCCCCGACAGCAATCGCCTTCTTGAGATCGAGGCAATGATGGCGTCGGTTCGGGAAGGACCGTCGAGGCCCCGCCATCGAGTCCTGGCATGGCACGACTGGCTCGACCGGCTGGCAACTCCCGGAGTGCTGGGGGCGCTCACCGTGGTTCTGTTAGCCCAGTTAGCTCTTCTGGTGGTCTCCAACCGGGACGTGTTATTCGGCCAACGCGCCCATGTCACCGTCAAAACCGGGGCTATCGATTTGAATGACTTCCATCGGCTCAACATCGCCGATCTCAAATTCAATACGGAACCTCACATTTCAACCGAGGGCTATGTCACGGACGTGCACACGGACGAGGAAGAAGGGACCGTGGCTTTCAAGCTGGTCCGGAATCCCCACGCCGGGGGGCCATTCGTGGTCTGTGAGATCATGAGCTCCATCAAGATGACCGCACCGCGCGACGGCAGCTATGTTCGCGTCTACGGCGTATCCCGTTACGACGCCCAAACCGGCCGCAAGTGGTATGAGGTTAACCCCGTACTGGACATCGCCGTGCTGAGGCGCTGACAGGATGGGAATTACGGCAGCACGATACTGCTGGCGGAAGGCTTCAAAAACTCCCGGGGCGGGAAGTGGCTGCGGAGAAAATCCAGAAATGCCCGGCCCTTGGGTCGTCCATTCGAGCGAATCACGGAAAGCTGAGCGAAGAAGATCAGGCAATCGCGAATCTCGGAGTCGCGGATGGAGGTGATCGCCCCTTCCCTCTTCTCTTCTCTTTTGAACTCCTCAATCGCTTCGTTAACCCGGTCGTACAACTCACGCTGGAGACGGTAATCGGGGGGCCGCTCAAAGTAAATG
>JBOGKI010000206.1:0-7750 GCA_050745605.1 Terriglobia bacterium
TGAAGAATCGAAAAGAACTCTGCCGGAGGCGTCACAAATCCGCCTTCACCCAGCACGGGTTCAACCACCAGCGCCGCCACCGCATCCGGCGAGACGACGCGCTGGAACGTGTCCTCAAGATGATGGGCGCAGAAGACGCCGCAGGATGGATACTGCAGCCCATAGGAGCAGCGGTAGCAATAGGCGTAGGGAATGCGGTAAATATCGCTGGCAAAAGGTGCGAAGCCGCGCTTGTAGGGCTTGATCTTGCTGCTCATCGACATGGTCAGCATGGTGCGGCCGTGGAAAGCGTCCTCAAAGCAGATGACGGCCGGACGGTGGGTATAGGCGCGGGCGATCTTGATGGCATTCTCCACGGCTTCCGCGCCGCTGTTCACCAGCAAGGTCTTCTTGGGAAAGTCGCCGGGCGCCAGAGCGTTCAGGCGCTCCGCCAGGCGCACGTAACCATCGTAGGGCGTGACGTGGAAACACAGGTGGAGGTAACGATCGACCTGGGCGTGGAGTGCCTTGATCACGCCGGGAGCGCGATGGCCAGCGTTCAAGCAGCCCAGCCCGCCGGCGAAATCAATGAAGTGGTTGCCGTCAACATCTTCGATGACGGCGCCTTCGGCCTGCGCCACAAAGATCGGCGTGACGTTGTAAGCGGCGCGCGGAACCGCCGCGGTTCGACGTTCCATCCATTCGACCGAGCACGGACCAGGGATTGCGGTACGTAATTGTATGGCTGCCATAAGGACCTCCGCACTCAAAAGGGATCAGCAGCCGGCCGTCAGCGGTCAGCAAAAACCAGCCGGAGTGGGATAACCGGTTGCCAAAAACCCGGATTTGTCAGGCTGACAGCTCAAAAGACCCTTTCAGCAATCTGCTGAAAGCTGCCGGCTGACCGCTTCTTCAATACCAGCCGATGGGCTGCTCATTGAGATTGATATGTACTTGCTTGGTTTCAAGATACTCATCAATGCCCCCAGGGCCCAGCTCGCGGCCAAAGCCAGACTGCTTATACCCGCCCCAGGGCGCTTCCACGTATGTAGGCTGCATGTGATTCACCCAGACGATGCCGGCCCGGAGCGATTTGACGACGCGCATCGCCTTGAAGATGTCCCGGGACCAGACGGCTGCGGCAAGTCCGTAAGGTGTGTCGTTGGCAATCTGCACCGCCTCTTTTTCATCTTGGAAGGGGATGACCGCGGCGACGGGACCAAAGACTTCCTCGCGCGCGATGCGGGCGCTGTTGGGAACGTCGTAGAAGATGGTGGGCGCGACATAGTAGCCACGGCCCATGTTTTCAGCCCGGCCGCCGCCGATGGCGACTTTGGCCTCCTGCTTTCCGATCGCCTGATAGGACATCACGCGCTCATAGTGTTCCTTGCTCACCAGTGGTCCCATCTTGGTAGCGCGTTCGAGCGGCGGACCCAGCTTGATGCGCTTGGTTTTCTCCGTCATGGCTTCGACAAACTTGGGATAAATCGAGCGCTCCACCAGAATGCGGCTTCCGGCCGAACAAACTTCGCCCTGGTTGATAAAGACGCCGAACAGCGCGCCATCCACCGCCGCTTCGAAATCGGAATCCGCGAAGAAGATGTTCGGCGACTTGCCACCCAGCTCCAGCGTCACGCGCTTCACCGTGTCGGCCGCCATCTTGACGATCTGCTTGCCCACGGCGGCGCTGCCGGTGAAGGCGATCTTGTTGACCCCCGCGTGCTGAACGAGTGGCGCTCCCGCCGTTTCTCCGAATCCGGTCACGATGTTGACCACGCCGGGCGGCATGCCTACATCGCCAAGCCATTTACCCATTTCCAGCGCGGTGAGGGGCGTCTGCTCGGCAGGCTTGAGCACGCACGTGCATCCTGCGGCGAGCGCCGGCGCCAGCTTCCACGCAGCCATCAGCAAGGGATAATTCCAGGGGATGATCTGCCCGGCCACGCCCACCGGCTCCTTCAGCGTCAAGCTGAGGGCATTGTCAGGCACCGGATTGACATAGCCTGTAACCTTGGTGGCCAAGCCTCCGTAATACTCAAAGCACGTGGCGACGTCATTGATGTCGAACTCGGCTTCGACGATGGGCTTGCCGCTGTTGCGCGATTCGAGCTCGGCCAGCAGCGCCGTTTCCTGGTGTACGCGCTCCGCCAGGCGAAACAGAACCCGGCCGCGTTCCTGCGCCGTGGTCGAGGCCCACGGGCCACAATCGAACGCCTCGCGCGCCGCCCTCACGGCGCGGCCAATGTCCTCCGCGCCGGCGTCTGGCGCCTCGGCAATCACTTCTTCCGTCGAGGGATCGTAAACCGGAAAGTAAGCTCCACCGGCTGCTTCCACCCACTCGCCATTGATCAACATTTTGTAGCGTTGCATAACTACTCCTCTGTTGTAGCGGCGGTCGGAGCCTGCCCTGCTGCAAAGCGGGGACCGCCGGTCTGGACGGCGCTCGCAGAGCGCCGCTATAACCGCCGGCAGACTTAAGCGAAACGTGACAACTCCCCGACCGCGCGATAAGCCTGGTCGATGGCGCAGTCCGTATAAGCCCGCGCGCCCGCGTCTGAATTGGCAATCGCAATGCGTCCGAAGGGTTGGCGCGCGATCACGCAGGGACGCTCGTTCCGGGGCCAGTGCGGGTCGAACAGATAGTTGTACTCGTAAGCGTAACCGTGCGCCCAGCGGTTGACCGTAATGGCCTCAATGTCGCGCGCCGGATCGAATCCTGCGGGCGATAACGTGCGTCCCAGTTGATCGCGGATGTTGTGTTCAAACATGGCATAGGGCGTGCGATAGAGTTCAAAGCGGCCGGCGCGATGCTGATCGCGCTCGGAGAGTCCGGGCCGGCACGGCGTCCGCAGCATGAACAACACCATCGGGTCTTCGGGATTTGCCGGAAACTTGTACTGCCCGATGCTGACCGGAAAGTCCAGCGCGGCATAAGTGTGGTAGCTGCCCGGCGCGATGATCTGGTTGACGCCCAACGCGTGGAAGGCGGTCCAATTGCGGATGGCGACATGGGTGTAAACCAAGGGCACCTTGACGCCGTAGCCCAGTGCTTCCTTCTGCTTTCCGGGAAGCTCGGAGCAAATGTAGGGGATCAACATGTTGTAGCAAGCCAGTACGCACAACTTGCCCTGCACGCACTGGAGCCTGCCGCCGCAGGTGTATGACACTTCCACCTCTTTTGCGGATTCGACCGACCCCACATGCCGCACACGAACCACCGTACTGTTCAGGCGAATGCGCACTGCGGAGCTGGCAACGTCCAGCCGCGTGTAATCGGCGCGCGCCGTGACGATGTCATCCATGGTGTGCCCGGGGATGGAGCCGGGAATCAGCGATCGCGCCAGCAGGCGCGCGATGGAGGCGTTACCATCGGGAAAGTGGAAGATGTACGGCTCTTCTTTTTCTTCTTCGCCGCCCGCAACCAAATCCATTCCATCGAAGCCCGGAAGCGGATTTCCGTAGTCGTCGCCCCCGTAGAAGCAGTCGATGGCCGACACGGCATCAATGCCCACGCCCCACAAGTCGTTGGTTCGGTCCTGGAAGAAGGGCAGAACATCCTTGTGGAGCTTGGCGATCTGCGTCAGGAAATCCGCATAACTGATCTTCCCTAGCCGCGCATGCTTCTGCTCCCGTGGCAGTCCCGGCAAATAGTCAACCTTTTCCGTGTAGATGCGCGCGATGTCGCGGCGGGCGGCTTCTGAGAGCGGAGCCTTGGCCATGAATTCAGGCCAGGGCAGCTTGCCCATTCCCGCCACAAACCGGTCCTCACCGAAGGTCTCGCGGTTGTAGAAAACTCCCGTGCCCAGGTTCATGGATGAGTAGAGTTTGCGGTCGTAATCCTTGTAAAATTCCCGCTTATAGATTCCGAGGTCCACCAGCACCTGCTTGGCGACTTTGCTGTACAGCCCTGGACTCTCAATGGACTGAGTGCCACCGTTGCTGAGGAGAAAGCGACTGCCCGCACGGAATTCGTTGCGCTTGGCGTGGCCGCCGAAGTCATCGTGATTGTCCAGGATGAGAATCCGCGCCCGATGGCCGGCCTGTCTACGGTAAAAGTGGGCAGCAGCCAATCCGCTGATGCCTGCGCCCACCACCACCAGATCGTAAGTTTCTCGGATATTGGCGGGCGGCCCCGCGTTCTTCCAGAAGTCCCCGTTGCGGTTGGTGTGAGCCACTTCGAAAGAGCCAGGATGGTTTCCCCTCATGCCGGTGAGCGCCGGAGGATAGTAACGCGAATCCTGCGGAGTGATGCCCTTGGCCAGCAGCGGCTCCTGCGCGGAGACGTCAGGTCCTTTGCCTTCGGGAGGCGTCGAAGGCATCGTCAGCTCACCTTCGTCAGCCGGCGCCTCCACAGGCAGCAGGGTCGAACCCAGCGTCAGCGCCACGCCGTTCAGGAAATCCCGGCGGGTGATCGGCCGGTCCATGCCGAGCTCGCGGTCGCGCGCGGAACTGCGATGATTCGTTTGCATTGGACAGGCTCATTTCCCCAACACGATGCTAGAAGGTCCCATGCGGTCATGCTGCTGGAAACTCTATGGCCTATAGTTTGCCACCGATCCGGGGATGCCGCCTAAAGACCCGGCGCCGGCTGTCGCTTCCGCCGGCCGTAGACGTAAAAGAAAAATACGGCGAGACCAATGAAGGCCGCCGTGCCACCACCCATCCACGTTTCGTAGGAAAGGATCGACGTGATCTGCTGAGCGGGATAAAACGCGAAGACGGTCCCAAGCGTGGTCATCAGCAAACCGCTCCCACCCGCCAGAATCAGAACGCCCTTGCGGTAATGTCCTCTTTCCCGCGAAGGGTCCCAAGCGATTTTGAGGAGCGCGCCAAACATGTAGAGGAACGGCACCAACTGCAGGACCACCGCCAGCGACAGCAGCCTCTGAAAAGTCTCCTGTACGCCGGAGCCGAGAATACTGATCAGAACCAGAATCGCGGAAACAACGGCATGAACGATCAGCGCGGCATACGGCGTGCCGTAGCGGGGGTGGACCTTTCCAAGCCACCGGGGCAGGCAGGAATCCAGACCGGCCACAAACGGAATCCGCGCCGAGCCTGCCAGCCATGCGGAACCGATTCCGGCAATGGAAAGGCTCAGCACCAGAGCAAAGGGCGGGATGATCCAGGCGACGCCCACCCGGCTGGCCATATGGCCCACCGCCTGCACGATGCCCTCAAGAACATTGATGTCCTTTTTGTTGACCGCAATCAGCAGCGTAAGCGTCGCAGCGATGTACAGGCTGCCCGAAACCAATCCTCCCCAAGTAACCGCCCCCGGCAGAGTGCGCGCCGGGTCTTTAATCTCGTCACCCATCACTGAGGCAAGTTCCAGTCCAACCAATCCAAAGCAGATGACTCCGAAGGAATTGAGCATGGAGCGCGAATTGGCCGGAATGCGGAAGTCGGCCGCGGTCAAGGTGGTCCCAAAGTGCAGCCACACGATGACGCCCAAGGTAATCAGGGTGATGGCGGCGATTCCGGTGCCGATGCTGCCAATGTTGTTGATCCATTTTCCGACGCCCAGCCCCACGACGTTAAGGACCACCAGCAACCCCAACAGCGAAAGCGACGTGGTCACAGCGAAAATCTTGTTATCAGCGAGCCAAGCGTGATTTGGCCCCAGAATGAAAACCGAAACGCCGACGAAGTACAACATGACGGTCGGTACGTACATCATGTTGTTCGTCCAGTAGCACCACCCGGAGAGGAAGCCGTGGAAGTCGCCAAAAACCTCCTTGGCCCAAAGGTAGACGCCGCCCTCGCCCGGATAGCGGTGAGCCAACTCAATCACGGCTACGCCTTGCGGCAGGAAAAACAGCAGGACGGAAATAATCCACAGCCAAACGGTGACTCCGCCGTTGGCGGCGATGCTGGGGACCACATTCAGGTTGAAAACCGCCACCACAAACAGCAGCACTAAATCCGCCCGGCCGAGCGCGCGGACGAGTTTGACCGTCTCGGCTTTGGCGGGCTGTGTGGCAGGGATGGACGGGGTGGCCATAATCTGGAATCGCAGCTCAGGTGGAGCTGCCGGCGCCGGATACGGGCTGGCTGACGGTACCCGCCGCGCCGCGCGATGGGTGCGCAACACCGGAGGGTCAAATCTCCGTGGAGACAGCCATCACCCCGCCACGGCGACCTTGCGCTCCTGCTGTGCCTTGGTCAGCGCCGGCGCGATCTCCGCGAAGACTTCCAGGTGACGGTTGATATCCGCCTCGGTGTGAGCCACGGACAGGGTCCACTGCTCGTCCCACCAGTGGGCCTGGGGCAGCACGCCGCGGTTGACCATGGCGAACCAGTAATGCCGCCATAGGTCGATGTCAATCGCAAGCCAGTCGCGGTAGTTGCGCAGCGGTTTGGGATAGAGCATCAGCGCGCCATTAGCTCCGGCGCCGATCGAATAGGCGGTGAGTCCTGCCTGCTGGATGATGCGATTGTGGCCATCCACCAACAACTTGTTCAGCCGGTTGATCTGTTCGTAAGCGCCCGGCGTCAAGACCTCGCGGAAGGTCGTGATTCCGGCCGCCATCACCAGCGGATTGGTGTTGTAAGTGCCGGCGTGGAACACCTTATGCTGTGAAATTGGATCCATCACTTCCTTGCTGGCGGCGTAAGCTGCAAGCGGAAAACCGCCGCCGATGGATTTCGCCAGGCAAATGATGTCAGGCTTGATCTTGAAGTACTCGCAGGCTCCGCCCCGCGCCAGCTTGGCCCCGGTCTTCACTTCGTCGAAGATCAACAGCGCTCCGTGGCCCGCACACAACTCCCGCAGTCCTTGCAAATAGCCTTCTTCCGGCATGCAAATGCCCACGTTCATCATGATCGGCTCTACGATGACGGCGGCAATTTCCTTGGAATGTCGCTTGAACAGCTTTTCCGCGGCTTGCAGGTTGTTAAAAGGCGCGACCACGGTATTCTGAATCGTGCCGGCGGGCACGCCGGCGCTCGAGGGGACCTGGTTCGGAGCCTCGGGATCGCCAAATTGCGGCGCCTTGGGCTTCACGCTCACCATCACGGAATCATGGACGCCGTGATAGGCACCTTCCGTCTTGAGGATGCGATCGCGTCCCGTCAAGCCCCGCGCCAGGCGGATGGCGTGCATGGTCACTTCCGTCCCACTGCTGCCGAAACGAACATGGTCCACCGGGAAGCGCGAACAGATTTCCTCCGCCAGCTCCGCTTCTAGTTCGTGCGGCATGCCGAACATGGTGCCGGTCGTCAACCGCGCTGCGACGGCCCGTGTCACCGCCGGGTTACAGTGGCCGGCCATCAAGGCGCCGAAGCACATGTTGAAGTCGAGGTACGCGTTGCCGTCCACATCGTGTATCCGCGAGCCTTGGCCGTCGCGCACGAAGATAGGATAGGGCTCGTAGACGCGGAAGTTGCTGCCGACACCAAGCGGCAGGCTCTTCAGCGCGCGCTCGTGCGCGGACTTGGACCGTGGCGTGCGCTTTTCAAAAGTCTCGATTTCTTTGCGTAAACCCTCGTGCATAAAAACTCCTTTCACGCTGGATCCGCTGTTCAGCTTTCGCCTCAGGAAGAGCGCCAAGCCATAGGGATTGCCGCTCATGACTCAGGCTGTCCGTCGCCGGGACCCTTCCGCGGCAACTCCCTCCGCCCCTAATCTCAACTCTGCCCCGTCTTTTCAAAAGATCTGATTTAGCGCATACTGAATGGCGAACAGTGGGATGGCGCGACCCGCCCCAAGGCCGTCATCTGCGCTGTTCCCGTCCCGGCAGTCAGACATCGCAGAAGGTATTGAACCTGT
>JBOGKI010000207.1:0-7738 GCA_050745605.1 Terriglobia bacterium
GTGATTACGGGTTGCTCAACTCTTTCGAAGACCCCCCATGGTGTTCCGCTTTTCCGCGAGGGCTTTCGCAATGCCGCCAAGTTTCGCAAAAGCCAAGGGACGAGTTCTTCTTGGCGTTTCTTAGCGCCCTTTGGATAAGCTTCTGGTTCGCGTCGCAGCAAACTGCGCCACTACATCCTTCGCCAGTCATGGGTTTTTTCCAGGATTTCACGATATAATCTGCGGCTGGAGAAGACAAATGGCGGAAAGTGAAATCATCTTCGCGGTCGAGGAATCGCCCGAGGGCGGCTACGAGGCGAGGGCTCTGGGACATTCCATCTTCACGCAGGCCGAAACGCTGGACGAGTTAAAAGTTATGCTTCAGGATGCAGTCCGCTGCCACTTCGAGCCCGGCTCCGCACCCAGGGTAATCCTGCTTCACGTCGTCAAGGATGAGGTCATCCTCGCTTGAGACTACCGCGTGACCTTGACGGCGCCAAGTTTGCTTTCCAACTGCGCCGTTATGGTTACGAAATCACCCGCCAAACCGGAAGCCACCTCCGGGTGACATCGAGGATCAAGGGAAAAGAGCATCACGTGACCATCCCAGCCCATGGCAGCCTCTGAGTTGGAACACTTCACTCGATTCTTCGTGAACTCGCGTTATACCGGGAAACAGATTTTTCCGATTGAGTCGAGGAACTGTTCGGGGATTAGCGCACGGTCGCGCTGCGGAATGGGCAGGGAGTGGCCGCCAGCGATGCGCCCATGACCGTCCCATTCGAGGCCTCCTTCGTCCGCGCTTCCACCGTCCGATGTATCATGCACTGATGACCCGCCAGATTCTTCACGTCGATATGGACGCGTTCTATGTTTCCGTTGAGGAACTGGAAGATCCCTCGCTCATCGGCAAGGCGGTGATCGTGGGCGGCGATCCGAATGCCCGTGGCGTGGTGGCCTCCGCGAGCTACGAAGCGCGCAAGTTTGGCGTGCGTTCGGCCATGCCGTTGCAGCAGGCGAAGCGCCGCTGCGCCCATGCCATCTTTATTCGTGGTCATTACGAAAAATACGGCGAGTACTCGCGCCGGATTCACCAGATCTTTTCAAGCTTCACGCCGTTGGTGGAGATGGTGAGCGTGGATGAGGCCTATCTCGATCTCACCGGCTGCGAGCGGCTGCACGGCCCCATGCTGCGCGCCGCGGACACACTGATCCGCACCGTGAAGCAGGCGACGGGGCTGCGCTGCTCGGTGGGCGCATCAACTTCACACATCGTTTCCAAGATCGCCTCTGACCAGGCCAAGCCGCACGGCCTGCTCTGCATCTTTCCGGGCTGCGAGTCCCGGTTCCTGGCTCCGCTGCCCGTCCGCCGCATGCCGGGCGTGGGCAAGGTGAGTGAACCCAAGCTGCAGGCTCTGGGCATCAAAACAATTGGTGACGTGCAACGGCAAGACCCGGAACAACTCAGGCGCCATTTCGGGAAGTTTGGCGAATGGCTGCACCGGAAAGCTCTCGGTCAGGATATTGAAGCCTACGCCTGGCACGAGGAGGCGCGCTCCATTAGCCATGAGACGACTTTCGCCGTTGACGTCACGGACCTGGAAACGATCCAGCAGACTCTTTCCGAGCTTTCACAGCGCCTGGGTCACCGGCTGCGCCAGCACGGATACCGGGCTCGCACCATCAGCCTGAAGCTGCGGTACGCGAGCTTCCAAACCATCAGCCGGGAGCACACGATCCCTCAAGCCACGCATCTCGACCATGAGATTTACCAAGCCGCTCTCAATCTGTTCCTCGCCACCTACGATCGCCGGCAGAAGGTCCGGCTGCTCGGCGTGCGCGCCTCGAATCTGGCGGCGGCAGTGCGCCAAGCGAGCCTGCTGGATCAGGAACGCGAGCACAAAATGGGTCGAGCCTTGGAAACCGCAGACCAATTGCGGGACCGCTTCGGGTTTGACGCGGTGCGGTTGGCACGGTCTTTGCAAAAGGGCAAGGAACGCGGCTGAGTAAGCAGTGAGAGTAATGCTGGCGGCTGACACCGGGGTAGCGGGCCAGTTTTGCTGGGGAGCGGCGGTGTCGCCGCTGTATTGATGGCATTGAGCTTGAACGCCGAGGACGGCGCCGCCCACAGCGCCCTACGCCACCGCGCGCCGGGTGGGGTAGTGACTCAGAAGATGTGAAAACATCTGCGGCGCCTGTCATCCTGAGCGAAGCGAAGGATCTAAGCTCTTGGCCTGCAATGAGAGATGAGCTGCTTCGCTTCGCATGACAGATTTGAATTTTTTCACAGCTTCTCAGTTTGATGTTGAAGCGGCTTGATGCCACCATTGGGCGAGGTAAACTCGCCGCTACGGCGCCAAACTGAGTAGCTACCGGTCGGGTCTCCAACTTTCGCCAGGCAACCGGTTGTGATAAGTTGATATGAAGACGTATCTTGACGCATGCCGGGGAGAATTTCTTGAAGAGGTACGGCGAGCATCGGTTTCCTGGAAAGCTGTTTGTCGTTGAGGGCATCGACGGCTCAGGCAAGTCCACGCAGATCATGCTGCTCAATGAGTGGCTGAAGTCTGAAGGCTACGGCGTGGTGTTCAGCGAATGGAACTCCTCCCCTCTGGTCCATGACATTACGCGGCGCGGCAAGAAGAAACAAATGCTGGCGCCGTCCACCTTCAGTTTGATCCACGCTACCGACTTTGCGGACCGCATGGAGCACAACATCATTCCGCTGCTCAAGGCAGGAGCGGTGGTGCTGTGCGACCGTTACATTTACACGGCCTTCGCCCGCGATGTGGTGCGCGGCATGGATCCCAAATGGGTGCGCGAGCTCTACGCCTTCGCGGTGAAACCTACTGTGGCATTTTATTTTCGCGTCTCGTTGGAAGTGGCGCTCAAGCGGCTGCAAGTGGGGCGCAACGGCTTTAAGTATTACGAAGCGGGAATGGACCTGGACCTGAGCGAGGATCCGGACCAGAGTTTTCGCATTTTTCAAGGGCGAATTCTGGATGAATACGAAAAAATGATCCCGGAATTTGACCTTACGGTGATTGACGCCGCTTTGCCCATCGAAGCGCAGCAAGTCCAGATGCGCCAAATCGTGCGGGGACGGCTGACCCAAGCCAAGCGGTTGAGGGTAGCGCCTTGAGAGAAACCTATGGAGTGCGCTTGCCAGGTGTCGAGCTGGCCGATTTGACCGGCAAGCTGATTGTGATTGAAGGGACGGACGGGGTGGGCCGCTCAACCCAGCTCGACCTGCTCCGGCCTTGGCTTGAGCAGCAGGGCCATGCCGTGGTGGACACGGGCATCACACGCTCGGAGCTGGCGGGGAAAGGCATCAAGAAAGCCAAGGAAGGCCACACCCTGGGCCGCATCACCCTGACGTTGTTTTACGCTACGGACTTTGCCGACCGGCTCAAGAACCAGATCATTCCCGCGTTGCGCGCCGGCTTCGTGGTGCTCACGGACCGCTATATTTATTCGCTCATGGCGCGGGCCATGGTGAGGGGGCTGGAGCCGGCATGGATTCGCAGCATTTACAGCTACGCCGTCAAGCCGGATGCGGTGTTTTATCTCCGCATCGGCGTGGATGACCTCATCCCGCGAGTCGTCTTTTCGCGGGGCTTCGACTATTGGGAATCCGGCATGGATCTTCACCCCAGCGAAGATATGTACGATAGCTTCCGCAAGTATCAAAGTTCGCTTCTCGCGCAGTTTGATACTCTGGCGCAGGAATACGATTTTGAAGTGATTGATGCGTCCGCGGACGTTCGCACTATCTTCGCGCAGCTCAAATTGGGTATCGCTCGCGTGCTGGATGGAACAGCCCGAGAACGCCAGCCCGCCCTGGAAGCTCCGTCCAGCTTGAAGCCGGTGCCCGCCGAACCGGCAGTGATCGAAGTGAAGGAAAAAATCCCGGCGCCGGTCACGGCGGCAACCGAGGAGTAAAGATTTCAGGTAACCGGTTGCAGGCGCCTGCCCTCGGACCTCATAGAATTCAACCCGCATGATGGATCCCTCTCCTCCAGCATCTCCTTCACCCGTTCTGACCGCAGCTTCCACCACCACCGTGTTCAACCGCAACGTCGTGGGCATGGGCTTTGTCAGCCTGCTTTCCGACATCGGACATGAAATGGTGACGGCTTTGTTGCCGGGGTTCCTTGCGGTCCTGGGCCTTTCTGCGGAGACGTTGGGCGCGGTGGAAGGAATTGCAGATTCGATTTCCAGCTTTGTGAAGTTGGGCGGCGGATGGCTGTCGGACCGCATGGCGCGCCGCAAGCCCCAAGCCGTGAGCGGATATCTGATTACAGGAGCGACCGACGGCTTGTTCGCTCTGGCGCAGAATTGGCCGCTGATTCTGTTTTCACGAGCTTTCGGGTGGTTTGGACGGGGTATCCGCAGTCCGGCGAAAAAGGCCATCCTGGCTTCCTCCGTTTCGGCAGAAGCGAGAGGCAAGGCGTTTGGCTTTGAGCGAACAGGCGATACGATTGGCGCCATTATCGGGCCGCTGCTGAGCGTAGTTTTGCTCGCTCACTTTGAAGCGCGCCACGTCCGGGCTGATCTGGCCTTCCGCAGAGTTTTCCTCATCAGCCTGATTCCCGGCCTTGGGGCGGCGCTGGCTTTCGGGCTGCTGGTTCGGGAAACTCCCCGTCCGCCCGCGGCACGACGATTCATCAGCGCCTTTCGGGCCTGGCCGGCTTCATTCCGGCGTTTTCTGGTGGGAGTTGGATTGTTCGGAATGGGAGATTATGCCCGCACCTTGATGATCCTGGCCGCCACCCAGCTCCTGACGCCTCGCTTCGGGATCACCCGGGCCGCGGCGGTGGCCGGAATGCTTTATGTAGGACACAACGTTTTCTACGCAGCGGCTTCCTATCCCGTCGGAGCGGTGTCGGACCGCATCGGCCGCCGGGGTTTGCTCGCCGCTGGGTATGGCTGCGGCGGCCTTGCCGCCATCGGATTTGCGGAAGCCTTTTACGCGGCGATTCGCGGAATTCCGTTCCTACTCCTGCTGTTTGCGCTCGCCGGCGTTTCCATCGCCGTCTATGATGCGCTGGAAGACGCCATTACCGCGGACCTGATTGCGGATCGGGCGCGGCACGGGTCCGCCTTCGGCTTGCTGGGCGCGGTCAACGGCGTGGGTGATCTCGTGGCCAGCGTCCTGGTGGGCCTGATCTGGTCGAAGGTCTCACCGGCGCTCGCCTTCATGTATGGGGCGTCGTTTATGATCCTGGGAGCCGGAGTCATCATCTGGAATGCCGATTGAGAGTTTCGATTCAATGGCTTGGGTTTCAGCCCAAGCTGTGACTCACTTGAGGTTGATGGTCCCCCGGCAATGCTTTGAACCGCAGTGACAGATGATCGTGTCATCCGTGTCGTCGTAGTTATAATCGACGGTCAGTTCCTCACCTTGTTGGATCCAGCGGCGGCTGAAATAGAGGATGTGTCCCTTCAGGATGCGGGTCATGAGATTCGGATCGCAGGAATGGTTGATGAGTTCGGCGCCCGATCCACCCACGGCGCCGTCAATCATCCATCGATCGTTCAGGATGAAAAGATACAAGGACTCATCCAGGCGCTTCTCATCGCTCCGGAGGACTTTCTCGCCGGTGTATTCGATCACCTTCCGGCCGGGTGGAATTCTCTCTCCGGCATAGACGCCCCAGCCTTGAATTTTCGACCGTCCCACTTTGAGGCCGAAACAACTGTGCGTCGGGTCAATCTTCGTGCTTCTGGTTAGCGTCGAGATTCCCATGAGCGCCCCGGACAATTGATCTAATGCTCCATCTCAACCCGGAATTGGGGCTGCATTTTAGATCGCAGGATTGGCGTAGGAATAGGACTTCAAATTGTCGCGGAATTCGGCCTGTCCGCGCAAGGGCATCGGAAGTCCCTTTATTGGGCCGGTTTGATTTCGGTAGGGGCCGCTTTGCCGCCAGCAGTCTTTGGTTTGGAAAACGGCGGGCGCCCCCGCCCGGCGAGTAAACTCCGAACATCGCCGCCACGGGCGGGCTCTTTACGGCGGCTGACGGCAACTTTGAAGTGGCAAACAAAAGCTGGTTCGTAGTATGTTGCTATCGAGCCTGCTTCGCGCGCCTGTAGCTCAGATGGATAGAGCGGCAGACTTCGAATCTGTAGGTCGGGGGTTCGAGTCCCTCCAGGCGCGCCACAGAGTTTTCTGTTGCCTCGCGGTTTTGCCGAGGGAGATTCTCCGGCGTGAGGCTCTCCAGCAACATTCCCCGATTGAGCCTATTCTTGTCCTCTTGTTCCGCTCATGCAAACAAGTTCAAATTTGATGCATCTTATGGGCACATGATAAAATCTCAAGATTTCAAACACCTTCAAAAGGCAATTGGAGATTGTTGAATGGGAACAGCGCTGTTACCTCCTGGACCGAGGGGCCATTTCCTGCTCGGGGTCCTTCCGGAAATTCGCCGGGACGAACTCGATTTCCTTACCCACTGCGTGAGGGAATACGGCGACGTCTGCTACGTGCGCGTGGTGAACATCCCGGCTTACATCGTCAGCAACCCGGAAGACATCGAGACGGTTCTGATTGCCAAGAACAGTAATTTCATTAAATCCGTATACTTACGTGAGAGCCGTGCTCTGTTTGGCCAGGGCTTGTTGACCAGTGAGGGCGGCTTCTGGCTGCGCCAGCGCCGCCTGCTTCAGCCCGCATTTCATCATTCCCGGATCGCCGGCTACGGGACAACCATGACGGGCTACGCGGAGCGGATGGTCGCAACCTGGAGGGACGGTGAGGTCCGTGACATCCATGAGGACATGGGCAACCTGACCATGGAAATCATTGCCCAGGTGCTTTTCGGAGACGATCTTTCTACGGACACACGCGAAGCGGGGGATGCTTTGCGCATCTTCTTCGACCAGTTTGATGACCGCTTCGGGCTCTACGTGATTCCCGACTGGCTTCCAACTCCGGGCAATCTCCGTTATCGCAACGCCATCCGCCGGCTCGACCAAATCATCGGCCGGGTGATCCACGAGCGCGGCGCCAAGAGCTTTGACAATGGCGATATTCTCTCTTCTCTTTTGCGCGTCCAGGATGAGGACGGCTCACAGATGACGGAGACCCAAGTCCGCGACGAAGTGATGACGCTCTTTTTTACGGGTCATGAAACCACGGCGCTGGCGCTCTCCTGGACCTGGTACCTCCTGGCGCAGCACCCGGAAGTGGTGGCCAAGCTCTCCGCGGAACTCGATGCGGTGCTGGCGGGCCGAGTCCCCGCCGTGGAAGACCTCCCCAAGCTCATCTACACCGAATGGGTCGTAAAGGAGTCGCTGCGCCTTTACCCGCCCGCCTATGGCATAGTTCGCGAGGCGTTGACGGACGTCGAAATCGGTGGGTATGCGATTCCCAAGGGTTCAACAGTCGCCATCTTCCCATGGTCTGTTCACCGCGACCCGCGTTACTATGAAGACCCCGAAGCATTCCGCCCTGAACGCTGGGACAATAATTTCCAGAAGACCCTGCCGCGTTGTGCCTACATCCCCTTCGGCGCCGGTCCTCGCATCTGCATCGGCAACGCCTTCGCCCTCACCGAAGTGACGCTGCTGCTCGCCGCCATTGCCCGCAAATTCCAGGTGACGCTCGTTCCCGGCCACAAGGTCGCGCTCAGCCCTTCGCTCACCTTGCGGCCTCGGAAGGGAATCAAAGTGACATTGAAGCGGCGCTAGCGCCACGTCACAGCTAACTTTTTACCATCAAACCCGCGCTGTAGCGGCGCTCTATGAGCGCCGAACT
>JBOGKI010000208.1:0-7728 GCA_050745605.1 Terriglobia bacterium
CTACAGCAAACTGACCCACTACCGATCTTTCCCTTGACTTTCCCACAGGATTTTCTATCCTAAAGCCCCATGATGAATATCGAGGACTTCACAAAAAGGCTTGCGGAGATCCCAAGGTCTGAATTCACCCACGAAGCGGTGCTCGATTTCATGCGAAGAAATATGGTGGATGTTTCAACGCTCTCGCCCTACCTTTACTTTAGCGGGGAGCACTATACCCGGAATTTGATCCAACGCACCCCGCTCTATGAGCTCATTGCCATCTGTTGGGACATCGGCCAGAGAAGCCCGATTCACAATCACCAGGGCCAGAAATGCTGGATGGCGATGGCGTACGGCAAAGTGGAAGTTCACAACTTCAGGCTTGTCAAGAAGGATCCGGCCAACCACTTCTGCGAGTTGGAATCGAGTTCGCACTTCCTGATCGAGGCGGGCAAGCCCCAGGAGGTGGATCCGGCGGAGCCGATTCATAGCGTGTCGAATCCAACCTCCTTCAACTCCCGTGCCGTGACGTTGCATGTCTATTCGCTGCCGATCGAAACGTGTGAGATATACGACCTCAAGGCCAAAAAATACGAGGACGTTATCCTTTCGAACACCACGGAATTCGGAGCGGTGAAATCGACGGCGCCGCTGGAGAAGGTTTGCCTCTGAAGGACGCAGACCCGGAGTAGGGGCAAGACTCTAAGGAAGGGTTCGTTCGGTCTGCAGGTTTTCTGAGAAATCGTCTCAATGCAATTGAAAGCTTCTGGCTTTCCGCCAACGGCGGGTTGCGTCCTGTGGTGTGCAACCCGGATCCGCCGGACCGGTACCGGATTATCTATCGGGTTCATCCATCGGAGTCCTATGAAGAAAACTTCCGGATTTATTTTCCTCATTCTGGTCTGGAGTTTGACGTGGGTTGAGATTCTTCCAGCCCAGACGGCTAAGAAGCAATTGAGCGTCGAGGATATCGTCAACGCTTACGGGAAACTGATTCTTCCGGGCGCAAGCCGGATGGCCTGGCGGCCCGGCTCGGCTAGCGTCTCTTACGTCAAAATGACGGGTTCCGGAAAAGCGGTCCGAGCTGGGCTGTACGAATACCATGTTCCGTCCGGCGCCGAGCATGTGCTTTTGACGGCCACTCCAGGAAAACCGGGCCCCGGGCTTTTAACGTACCAGTGGTCTCCCAAGGGTGATGCGATTCTCTTTACTGGGGACAATGACCTTTGGTTGCTCGACGTCAGTTCTGGCAAAGTGAGCCGGTTGACTAACGATTCTGATCCCGAAGAAGACCCCACCTTTTCGCCGCAGGGTGATCGCGTTGCCTTCGTCAAGCACAATAACATTTACGTTTTGGACATCAAGACCGGCCACTCCCAAGCGGTAACGCAGGACGGCACTCCGGATGTTCTGAACGGGAAAATGGACTGGGTTTATCAGGAGGAAATTGCCAACCGGACCACCGGACGCTCCTACGCATGGTCACCGGATGGCGCGAAGATCGCCTACCTTCAATTGGATGACCGGCCCGTGCCTCGATACCCGATCACGGACTATTTGCAGGTTCACGCGGGCCTCATTTGGCAGCGGTTTCCGCAAGCCGGAGATGCCAACCCGGTCGCCAGCTTTCACGTGGTCAAGGTGGATGGCCAAGTATCCCATGCCGTCACTTTCCCACTGCCGTCAGCCGCCGAATATGTGGATCCCGCATTCGCCTGGGCGCCGGACTCTAAGCACCTTGCCTTCCTTACGCTCAACCGCCACCAGACACATCTCGTTTTGCACTATTGGAACCCACAGAGCGGAAGCGACCGTGTACTTCTGACTGAAACTGATCGCTATTGGATCAATTCGCTGGAGCCGCCTCAGTTCATTGCCGGAGGCAAACAGTTCCTTTGGCTTTCCGAGCGCGATGGATGGTTGCACCTGTATCGTTACGCGAGCCACGGCCATCTGCTGAACGAATTGGGCAGCGGAAAATGGATGATCGACATTCCGATCTTTCAGAACGTGGCGACGGTTCAAGTGGATCAGAAGCAAGGCTGGGTCTACTTTATTTCCACGGAGAAGGATGTTGGCGAGCGCCACATCTATAGGGTCCGGCTCGACGGCACTGGCCTCGCCCGCATCACCGGGGCGGCCGGCGTGCACGGGCTTGACCTTTCGCCGGATGGGCAATACATCTTGGATAGCTTTTCGAATGTGGACACCCCACCGGAGACGCTGCTTCTGAGGTCCGATGGCACGCCGATGAAAACCCTCACGCAGATGACGAGCCATATTAATGAATACAACCTGGCACCGACGCAATTTCTGAAGATCAAGGCTCATGATGGCGCGACCCTTTACGCCCGCATGGTGAAACCCGTGAATTTTGATCCGCACAAGAAATATCCCGTGCTGATTGATGTTTATGGAGGTCCTCACGTTCAGTTGGTCCAGAACCGGTTCGGCGAAACCTCGTTGCTTGACGAATATCTTGCCGAGCGCGGGGTTATTATCTGGTCGCTGGACAACCGCGGGTCCTGGGGGCGCGGGCACGCCTGGGAGACTCCAATTTTTGAAGACATGGGCCCTCACGAACTGGACGATCAACTGGCGGGCGTTGATTATCTGAAGTCGCTTCCTTATGTCAATGCCAGCCGGATTGGGATCTTCGGTTGGTCCTACGGTGGATATATGACCTTGTACAGCCTGACACACGCGCCGAACGTTTTCAAGTGTGGGATCGCGGGCGCTCCGGTGACAGACTGGAAGTTTTATGATTCCATTTACACCGAGCGCTACATGAGAACTCCCCAGGAAAACCCGGAAGGCTATAAGACCTCTTCGCCGCTGGAGGCGGCAAGCCATCTTCGCGCCAAGCTTCTGCTGATCCACGGGACTTCGGACGACAATGTTCACATGCAAAACTCCATGCAATTTGACGAAGCTCTCATCAAAGCCGGGATACCCTTCGACCTTTATATCCAGCCGGGTCAAAAACACGGTTTCAGAGAGAAAGATTCGAGAATGTACTTGGAAAAGCGGTTGGTCCAGTTTATTCAGGCCAACCTGTAGGACCGGTGCAAAGCGATTACGGCCAGCAGCGCCTTGAACGGGACCGTCAATCTGACGTGCGGGCAATCCTTCCGGCTGTTGGTGCTCCAAGACATGGCGGCTAGGTTTGAATTTGATTGGCAGGAGGGAAGCTATGCACAGAAGGCGAAACTGGCTTTGGGTGATTTTGGCGGGATTGATCCTTCCCGGCATCGCGGCACAGGAGCCGCCCGCCATGCAGGGTTATTCCTCGGACTCCGCGCGCGCGGAGCAGAGCTGGGAGGCAAAATTCAGAGCCATTCCTACGCCGGAAAATATCAGGAATTATAATCAGCATCTTTCTGCGCGCCCTCACCACGTCGGCTCGCCTTATGACAAGGCCAACGCGGAGTGGATTCTGGCCAAATTCAAGTCCTGGGGACTGGATGCCCACATCGAGACGTTCGACGTCTTGTTTCCGACGCCGACGGAACGTGTGCTGGAAATGGTGTCGCCCACCCAATTCAGAGCCAAGCTTGAGGAACCCAGCGTTCCCGGCGATCCCACCTCTTCGCAACATGCCGAGCAACTTCCCACGTACAATGCCTATTCCCCTGATGGAGACGTCACCGCCCCATTGGTCTACGTGAACTATGGCACGCAGGATGATTACAAGCAGCTCGAACGTCTCGGCATTTCCGTCAAGGGTGCGATTGTTATTGCGCGGTATGGCCGTAGCTGGCGCGGGATCAAGCCCAAGCTGGCCTACCAACACGGCGCTATCGGCTGTTTGATCTATTCGGACCCCGCGGACGACGGCTACCGGCGGGGTGATGTTTATCCCAAAGGCGCCTGGCGGCCGCCGGAAGGCGTACAGCGCGGCAGCGTTATGAAAATGGAGCTTTATCCGGGCGACCCACTGACTCCTGGCGTAGGCGCCACTGCCAGCGCCAAGCGCCTTCCTCTAAGCCAGGCGAAAACCATTGAAAATATTCCGGTGCTGCCCATTTCCTATGCCGACGCCAAGCCCTTTCTTGCGGCGCTCGGCGGCCCCGTCGCGCCCCGGAATTGGCAGGGCGCGCTCGGCATCACTTATCACGTGGGACCGGGCCCCGCCAAGGCTCATCTGAAGCTGTCGTTCAACTGGGACCTGAAGCCGATTCGTGACATCATCGCCAGGATTCCGGGCGCAGTTTATCCGGATGAATGGGTGATCCGCGGCAATCATCACGATGCGTGGGTGAACGGATCGGAAGACCCTGTGTCGGGCACATCGCCGCTGATGGAGGAGGCCCGGGCCTTCGGTGAGCTCCTGAAGCAAGGATGGAAGCCCAAGCGGACGATCATCTATTGCGCTTGGGACGGCGAGGAGCCGGCCCTGCTCGGTTCGACCGAATGGGTCGAGGAACATGCCAGCGAACTCGCCGAGCATGCTGCCATTTATATCAACTCCGATTCAAATGGCCGCGGTTACCTTTTCGTCGGCGGTTCCCATACGCTCCAGAAGTTCATCGATGGGGTGGCGAAAGATATCACCGATCCTGAGAAGACCATGCCGGTCGAAAAGCGCCTCCGACTTCGGGAGATTCAGCAAGCCAAGACTCCGAAGCAGCGCCAGGAGCTTCGCAGCGGCATGGATCTGAAGATTGGGGCTTTGGGATCGGGGTCAGACTATTCACCGTTTATCGATCACATCGGCATTGCCTCTTTGAACCTCGGATATGGTGGCGAGGACGGCGGCGGTATCTACCACTCGATATATGACGATTTTTTCTGGTATACCCATTTTGGCGATCCCACTTTCGTTTACGGGCGGGCGCTGGCTCAGACGGCTGGCACGGCAGTGATGCGTTTTGCGGATGCGGACTTGCTGCCCTACGACTTCACCGATTTTGCGAATAGGGTGGGCGATTATGTTCAGCAAGTTGAAAACCTGTTGAAGACCATGCGGGCGCAAAACCGCGAGCAAAATGAAGAGATCCGTGAAGGTGTGTTTAACGCGACTACCGATCCGACCAAGAAATTCGTGCCTCCCGCCATCCAGCCCGTTCCGCCTCACCTGAACTTTGCACCGCTTGAGAATGCCCTCGATGCTCTCAATCAAAGCGCCCATCAGTATCAAAAAGTCTTCAATACGGCGGAGCAAAATCGTGGAGAGGCGCTGACTCATGCCCAGCTCCAGAAAGTGAATGACCTCCTGATTCAAAGCGAGCGCAAGCTGACCTACGCGGGCGGTCTTCCCGGCCGTCCCTGGTATAAGCATGAGATTTACGCGCCCGGCTTGTATACCGGTTACGGCGTCAAGACCCTTCCTGCCGTTCGCGAAGCGATCGAACAGAAGCAATGGAAGGAAGCTGATAGTCAGATTCAGATCGTGTCCAAAGTGCTGGAGGGCGAAGCAGCCCTGATTGACTCCGCAGCCGCGGACCTTGAGAAGGCGATCCACACGGGGATATAATGTGGTACTTGGCTTGGCGGCGGATTCAGGAGCGTCGCCCCGAGCGAGGCAGCGCCGGCCAACATAAGGCTCGTGAATCTGTTTCCCAGTGCTGGCATTGCTTTATTGATAGCCAGGGCTTGCGTTTGACGTAGCCCTCCCGGAACCCCCGGATTCAATCCGCACCCTCTTGGGATGCTTCGAAATTCAAAAGGAGGCAACTATGAAGAGATTACCTAGAGTGTTACCGGTTTTTGCCGTCGTTCTTGGTCTCAGTACGCTGGCATTCGCCCAGGGCAATCCGCGCGGCAACGCCAAGATTACCTTGAACGGCCAAAGCGTCAGCGTAGACTACGGCCGCCCATCCTTGAAGGGGCGCACTGTTCAGCACCTGCTGAGCCAGTTGAAGCCCGGTCAGTTTTGGCGCCTGGGCGCCGACCAGTCCACCACCTTTACCACCAGCGCGGACCTGAATTTTGGCGAGACCAGGGTTCCGAAGGGTGTCTACAGTCTTTGGGCGCAACGCCAGGCTGATAATAGCTGGAAGTTGGTGTTTAATACGCAACACGGCCAGTGGGGAACCAAGCATGATCCCTCCAAGGATCTGGTTTTCGTTCCGTTGAAAGAGGAGAAGGACTCAAAAACCGCACAGATGGTCACGATCACGCTCGGGAAGGAAAACGGGGGCAGCGAGATCTCGATCAACTGGGGGAACATGGAGCTCTCTGCGAACTTCAATGTGGCTTCGTAAGAAATCCACGGTTTGATGTCTTGGTCAGGACGCTGACGAGCTTATCTCGTCAGCGTCCTGTTGATCCCATCCCGTTGTTCACTCATGCCCCGTCCCTTTGACCGCATTGCGCTCGTCGTGCTGGATAGCCTGGGCATTGGCGCGATGCCGGACGCAGCGCAATACGGCGATGCCGGGCGCGACACGCTCGGCCACATTGCCGAACGCTGCGCCTTGCGCATACCCAATTTCATTCGTCTGGGGCTTGCCAACATCCGACCTCTCAAAGGGCTTGACTCCGCAGCCGTGCCCGATGGCGCCTATGGCAAAGCCGCCCTGCACTCACCGGGAAAGGACACTACGGCGGGGCACTGGGAGATGGCCGGCATCATTCTGGACCGGCCTTTTCCCACCTATCCGCACGGCTTTCCCGCTGAAATCATCGCGAAATTCGAGCAAGCCATCGGCCGCAAGACGCTCGGCAACTATCCCGCATCCGGTACGGAGATCATCAAGCAGTTGGGTGAAGAGCACCTGCACACCGGGTTTCCCATTGTCTACACATCCGGGGACAGTGTCTTCCAGATTGCCGCCCATGAAGACGTGATTCCTCCCGATGAGCTCTACCGCATCTGCGGGATTGCGCGTCATCTGCTGCAAGGCCAGCATCGAGTCGGGCGGGTGATTGCCCGTCCGTTTGAAGGAAAGCCCGGGGCGTTCCGCCGCACCGAGCGGCGCCATGATTACGCGGTCGAGCCGCCGCGGCCGATGTTGCTGGACATCGTCCATGACGCCGGGCTAGAAGTCGTGGGCGTCGGCAAGATTCCGGACATTTTCCTGAATCGCGGCATTTCCCGCGCACTGCCGGGCCATAATAATCATGAGTCGCTGAAAAGCACACGCACCGCGCTCGGGGAAGTGAAGGAAGGCTTGATCTTCGTCAACCTGGTCGATTTCGATATGCTCTACGGTCACCGTCTCGACATTCAAGGTTACGCTCGCGCCATCGAAGCGGTGGACGCCTTCCTGCCGCAGCTACTCGCCGCGCTAAGGCCGCGCGATCTTCTTATTCTCACCGCCGATCACGGCTGCGATCCGCTGGGCCCCTCCACCGACCATTCCCGCGAGTACGTCCCCATCCTCGCCACGGGGCCCGGAGTGCGCCGGGGAGTTAACCTAGGAACTCGCGGCAGCTTGTCTGACATTGGGGCGACCATCGCAGAAAACTTTGGATTGACGCTGCCCCACGGAGCGAGTTTTCTTGCTTCGCTGGTCACGCAGAATTGAAGATTTCCTGCAGCCAGTTCCATAAAAAGGTAGCGCGGACCTGGTGTCGATGTCCGCGGCTTTTGCTCGTTTCTTAAGGAATATGTCATTTTGAGCGTAGCGAAGAATCTGCCTTTCTTACACGCCGATCGGGCACAGCCGGATGCTTCGCTTTGCTCAGCATGACAGCGCGATGGTTGCGCCGGGTGCCGCATACATTGTCTTGTATGTATGTCATTTAGGGCCTGCGGCCCGCGAAACTTCATGAAAATCACTCGGTGTCAGGTAGGGGGCA
>JBOGKI010000209.1:0-7691 GCA_050745605.1 Terriglobia bacterium
GGTTTCAGCTTTCCGCGACATCACGGCGCGCCGGCGCACGGAAGAAGCGCTTCGCCAAAGTGAGGAAAAGTATCGCCAGCTTTTTGAGCGTAATCTTGCCGGCGTCTACCGCACCACCCTGGATGGCACGATCCTGGATGTGAATGATGCTTGCGCGCGTATTTTTGGTTTTGCTTCCAGAGAGGAAATTCTGAGTCACCCCGTAACCACCATGTACCCATCGGAGGCTGACCGTGAGGCGTTCCTGGGGATGATGAAAGAGCAGAGGAGCGTAGCGAATTTTGAGAGCCAGCTCCGCAAGGTGGACGGAAGCCCGGTCTGGGTTCTCGAAAACGCCAGTCTCACCGAACGAGGCAACGGCGAATGGGTGGTCGAAGGAACGATGATTGACATCACGGAGAGGAAAAAAGCGGAGCGCGACATCGTCAAGGCGAAAGAGGCCGCCGAAATGGCCAATCGCGCCAAAAGCGAATTCCTCGCCAATATGAGCCACGAGATTCGCACCCCCATGAACGGTATTCTGGGCATGACCGAGCTGGCCTTGCAAACCAGGCTGGACGGGGAGCAGCGGGAATATCTCTCGCTCGTCAAATCCTCGGCGGATTCCCTGCTGGTCGTTATTAACGATATTCTGGATTTCTCGAAGATCGAGGCGGGAAAGCTCGATCTGGATCCCATTGAATTCAACCTTCGTGAAACCTTGAACGACACTTTGAAGACCATGGCCGTCCGCGCCAATGCCAAGGGATTGGAGCTGATTGGCGAGGTGCGGCCTGAAGTCCCGTCCACTGTGGTCGGCGACCCGATCCGCATCCGCCAAATCCTCCTCAACCTTCTGGCCAACGCCTTGAAGTTTACGGAGCAAGGAGAAATCGCTCTCGTAGCCGGCATCCAGGGGCGAGACGATTCGTCCGTGCTAATCCATTTTTCGGTTCGAGATACGGGCATTGGTATTCCCCGGGAGAAGCAGCGCCTGATTTTTGAAGCCTTCTCGCAAGCGGACAGCTCCACCACGCGAAGGTATGGAGGCACAGGACTTGGCTTGACCATCTCATCCCGCTTGGTTCAGATGATGGGGGGCAAAATCTGGGTGGAAAGTGAACCGGGACAGGGCAGCACGTTTCATTTTACCGCCCGGTTCGAGCCGGGCAGGGAGGAGCCGCCTTCAGATATTGTTCCGCGGGAGAGCATCAACTTCCGGCATCTCAGAGTGCTGGTGGTAGACGACAATACCACGAACCGCAAGGTCCTTGAGGACACTTTGAGGCAGTGGGGAGCGCAAGTTCAGGTGGAATGCAGCGCGGCTCTAGCCTTCCGAACCCTGCAAAAGGAGCATGACCAGGGCAACCGTTTTGACGTGGTGCTGACGGACGCCAACATGCCCGACATGGACGGGCTGGAGCTTGCTCAGTTGATCCGGCGGGATCGACGTGCGGCTCGTACCCGGATCGTCCTTCTGACTTCTGGCGCGCCCCATGGTGACGCCGGGCGTTACCGGAACATGGGAATCTCCGCCTGCTTAACCAAGCCGGTTTCCCAGGTGGACCTGAGAGAAGCCCTTCTCGAATCCGCCCGCGCGCCCCTGCAAACTGAGTCCAACAAACCGGCCGGGGCGAGTCCTTATCCCCAGGAAGCGAGCGGCGCGGAATCCGCCCTCCAGCAGCAACAACCGGGCCAACCCCATGGGAAATTACGGATTCTGGTGGCAGAGGACAATGCCGTCAACCAGGCTCTAGCCAGCCGCTACTTGCGAAAGCTCGGGCATGAACCCACGGTGGTGAGCAACGGCAGAGAAGCGATTGAGGCGGTGATCAAGAGCCACTTTCATCTGGTGCTGATGGACGTGCAGATGCCGGAAATGGATGGATTCGAAGCCACGGCTGCCATCCGGGAATGGGAGGGGAAGCACGGCGGACACCTCCCCATCGTGGCCATGACGGCGCACGCCATGAAGGGCGACCGGCAACGGTGCCTGGAGGCGGGAATGGATGAATACTTGACGAAGCCGGTTGAAAGGCAAACGCTGGACGAGGCGATTTGCGCCGTGACCAACAAGGACCACAGGCAAGATGTGGTTCGCAGGCCGGAGGATGACAGCATGGACCTGCAAGAAATGCTGGTGTTGTTTGACGGGGACGAGGAGTTACTGGCTGAGGTGGCGGGACTGTTCCTCGATATGTACCCACAGCAATCGAAGGACATCCGGGCCGCCATCGCTCGTGGTGACTCCAGGACTCTGGAGCGGACGGCCCACAGCCTCAAGGGCGCGGCGGCAAATTTCGGCGCCCAGGAAGCGGCCTCCTGCGCGCTTCGCCTGGAGCAGATGGGCCGGGAAGGCCAGTTACAGGGCGCCGAAAACACGAACATGGAACTGGAGAGCGCGCTCCAACGCCTGGCTGCGGTGTTAGGCGGAATGAAGGTTCGCGCCCAGGGATAACTGCGCGCAAGCCGCGAGGCGATCAACCCTTAATGCGCGGGAACCGATGAGCCAATCCAAGTTTGCCGGCCGGATGCTGGTGGTGGACGACGAAGAAGCCATTTGCAATATCCTCTGTCAGAAGTTTTCCCAGGAGGGCTTTGATTGCAGGTCCTGCCTGAGCGGGGAGGCCGCCCTGGCTCTTCTTCAAAAGGAAAAGTTCGACGTCATCATTTCCGACCTCAGAATGCCCGGCATCTCCGGCCTGGAGCTGGTGGGCCGGGCCCGCGAGATCGACCCTCAAGCCGCCTTCCTGGTGGTGACCGGCGAGACGGATGTAAAGACCGGCGTCGAGGCGATGAAGCAGGGCGCCGCCGATTACATCGTCAAGCCCTTCCACTTGCAGTCCGTTTCACGCCACGTGCAGCGAGCCTTGGAGAAGCGGCGCCTGGAGTTGGAGCTTGAAAATTACCGCAAGCGGCTGGAGGAAATGGTGGAGGAGCGAACCCAGCAGTTGGCGCAGGCGTTGCGCCGGATCGAAACCACCTACGATGAAACGCTGGCGGCCCTGGGCGCGGCGCTCGACCTGCGGGACTCAGAAACCGCCGGGCACTCCAACCGGGTGACGCGCTATTGCCTGCGCCTCGGCCAGGAAATGGGATGCTCCCGGGATCAATTGCAGGAGCTCGCGCGCGGCGCTTACCTTCACGATATCGGCAAAATCGGGATTCCGGACGGGATTTTGCTGAAGCGCGACAAGCTCACGCTCGAGGAGCGGGTGGTGATGCAAGCTCACGCCGAAGTCGGATACCGCTTGGTGAACCGCATCGCGTTTCTCGCACCCGCCGCTGAGATCGTTCTCTCGCATCAGGAACAATTTGATGGGCGTGGGTATCCGCGGGGCCTAGCTGGAGAGCAGATTCCGTTGGGGGCCAGAATCTTTGCGGTCGCAGATACGTTGGACGCCATGACCTCCGATCGTCCTTATCGCAAAGCATTGGCTTTCGCTGAGGCCAAGAAGGAAATTGCCCGCCAGTCGGGTAAGCAGTTCGATCCGGAGGTGGTTCGCGCTTTCCTAGCTATTCCGGACAGCGTCTGGGAGAGCATCCGCGACGAGCCCTCGGCAAGCATCGATCCGCCGCGGGCGGCGCTTGGAGAAAACCCCGAATCAGGGTTTAGAGAAGCTCTTCCGCGTCCGCCGGTCCAAAAAACCTGCTGATGTCCCCGAGGGGATGGGGGCGACGCCGGTGGTAGCCCGCGAGCGGGCACCAGCCCCGCCCCTACGACTTTGGCTCCGGCCCGAATAACCCGCCAGCGTAGTGTGCAGTAATTGGGCGGGCAATGGTGCGCCGCCTTCCCGGCGGCATTTGCCGGCAGGATGCCGTCGCTACGGGCCAATTGTCCGCTTATTTCTTGGACACAACACTACACATCCAGACTGGCCCGCGCCGCATTGAGCGCGGCGAGGATCGCGCGCTTTCCTTTGGCATCCACGGGCTGGAGCGGCGGGCGCGGATACCCGCCGGCATAGCCAGCCAGGCTCAGCGCCGCCTTGATGCCCGGCACCCCATAGGCTCCGCTGATGGGCTGAACCAGCGGCGTCAGCTTCTGCTGCAATTCTTCCGCCCTCTTGTACTGGCGCTTGGCGAAGGCGTCGTAAATACCGATACACAGTTGGGGCACGAAATTGGCGGGGCCGAGAACGCCGCCTGCGGCCCCGAGGCGGAGTGCTTGGAGCAGGCGGGCTGGAGAACCGCAAAGCACCCGGAAGCCCGGTCGTACTCTGCGCAGCACGGCGCGAAGGAACTCCATGTCGCCGGAGCTCTCTTTCAGACCGATGATGTTGGGATGGCGGGAGAGATGAGCAATGGTTGCGGGCTCAATCGCAATTCCTGAAAATTGGGGAATGGAATAGATGATCAGAGGCCGGCGAAGCTGATCGGCGAGGGCGCGATAATGGCGGATCAAAACATCTGAGCGCATCACGGGCTTGTAATAAGCCGGGGGCAGAAGCAGCAGCGCGTCAGCGCCGCGCCTAATGGCCTCCTGACTCAATTCCAGAGTTGCCGCCGTGGACTCAAGACCGGTGCCGGCGATCAGCAGTTCCGGCGGCTTCAGGATGCTCCGCGCCACTTCCACCAGCCGTAGGCGCTCGCGCCCCGTCAGATAGGGCGCTTCGCCGGTCGAACCGGAAACCACTACCCCGCCCAGCCCCATTCCGGCGTAGCGCCCAAGGTTCGAGCGGAACATGCCTTCATCGAGTTTCCCGGTCTTGTCGAAGGGACTGACGACCGCCGGGAAAATTCCCTTAAGATGATTGATGGTCTGAGTTCGATTCATAAGCCTCAATTAGGAAGTGGCAAGTGCAAGTGCCAAGATGAAGCCTTCAGCAGTCAGCACTCAGCAGGCATCATACACAGAGAAACGGGGCTTGCGAAGATGTTGCTGAAAGCCGAACGCTGACGGCTGACAGCTTTTTCTGCTTGTCACTTGCCACTGGTCACTTGCCTTGTTCACTTGTCACTGGCCACTGTCTTTACTTCCTGTGCTTCAAGTTTCAGGCGATCTATCTTATAAAGCTCCTGCAGGCTCATCACGCTCACGCCCTTTTCCTTGAGGGCGCGGATTCCGTTCACCGCCGCGGCGGCAGCGGCAAGCGTGGTGATGCAGGGCAGTCCCCGTTGGATGGCGGCGCGGCGAATGGCCTTCTCATCAAAGCGCGACGCGAGTCCGAGCGGACTGTTAATAATCAAATCGATTTTCCCGCTCTTGATGAAATCCACGATGTTGGGCCGGCCCTCGTTCACCTTGTAAACCTGATCGGCGGGAATGCCCGCAGCGCGAAGATGCGACGCCGTGCCGCGCGTGGCGATAAGCTTGAACCCTAGCGAGTCGAGGTCTCGCGCCACGTCGAGGACGGCAGCCTTGTCGTGATCGTTCACAGACACGAACACGCAGCCGGAGGAAGGCAACTTTTGTCCGGCCGCGAGTTGGGCCTTGGCAAACGCCAGGCCAAAGCTATCCGCCGAGCCCATCACTTCGCCGGTGGACTTCATCTCCGGTCCCAGGATGCTATCGGCGCCGGGGAGCTTCAGAAAAGGGAACACCGGCGATTTCACGAAGTAAGAATTGGCGCCGAGCTCGGCGGGCAGGCCGAAACTCGAAAGCGGCGTGCCCACCATCAATCTTGCTGCGATCTTGGCAAGGGGAATGCCGGTTGCCTTGCTTACGTAGGGCACCGTGCGCGAAGCGCGAGGGTTGACTTCCAGGACGTAAACCTTGCCATTCTGGATAGCGTATTGCACGTTCATCAAGCCAACCACACGAAGTTCGCGGGCCAGCCTCACCGTATGTTCACGGAGGACTCGAAGCTGCTCTTCCGGGATTTGCACCGCCGGCAGCACGCAAGAACTGTCGCCGGAATGGATGCCGGCTTCCTCAATGTGGCCCATGATGCCGGCAATCACCACGCCTTGGCCGTCGGAGAGCGCGTCCACATCCACCTCTGTGGCGTTCTCGAGGAACCGGTCTACGAGGATCGGAAATGCCCGGTGCAGTTCCTCAGCGCGGCGGACGTAATCCACGAGCGTCGTCTCGTCGTAGGCGATCACCATGGCGCGCCCGCCCAGCACGTAGGACGGCCGCACCAACACCGGATAGCCGATGCCGCGTGCGATGGCGAGAGCCTCTTCCACGTTCATGGCGGAGCCATTTTCCGGCTGCGCAATGCCCAGGCGCGTAAGCAGCGCGCCGAAATGCCGGCGGTCCTCGGCCCGCTCGATCGATTCCGGTGAAGTCCCAATGATCGGTACGCCCGCCTGCTTCAACTGTCGCGCCAGATTGAGCGGCGTTTGCCCGCCGAACTGCACAATGACGCCCTCGGGCTTCTCTTCTTCCACGATGGCCATGACGTCCTCAAACGTCAGCGGCTCAAAGTACAAGCGGTCTGAAGTGTCGTAATCGGTGGAGACGGTTTCCGGATTGCAATTCACCATGATCGTCTCAAAGCCGTCTTCCTTGAGCGCATAAGAGGCATGGACACAGCAATAATCGAATTCGATGCCCTGGCCAATGCGGTTGGGCCCGCTACCCAGGATGATGATCTTGCGCCGTGTCGTGGGGTCAGCTTCGTTTTCGCTTTCGTAGGTGGAGTAGAGGTAGGGCGTGAACGACTCGAATTCAGCGGCGCAGGTATCGACGCGTTTGAAGACCGGACGAATCCCCAATTCCAGACGCCGGGCGCGAATCTTCTCCTCCGAGGTTCCCCACAGTTCCGCCAGTTCGGCGTCGGAGAAGCCGATGCGCTTGGCCGCCGTCAGGACTGCCGGAGGAGCATCTGCAATCCGGAAGCGCCTCAATTCTTCTTTCATATTCAGGATTTGCTGGATCTGGTCAAGAAACCACGGATCAATCTTCGTGACTTCCGCCACCTGCTCCAAGCTTTCACCTGAGCTCAAAGCAAAGAAAATATCCCAAAGGCGCTCGGGATGGGCGGTGGCCAGCCGGCGCTGCAACTGCTCCGGGTCCTTGGGCGGGGGCGGATTCTTACGGCCGGTCTCCAGCGAGCGGATGCCCTTGAGCAGCGCCTGCTTAAAAGTCCGGCCAATGGCCATGACTTCACCTACGGACTTCATCTGCGTGCCCAGCGAGTGGTCGGCATCCGGGAATTTTTCCTGCGCCCATTTGGGAATTTTGACGACGACGTAATCAATGGTCGGCTCAAAGCAGGAGGGAGTTTTCTGGGTGATGTCGTTGGGGATTTCGTCCAGGCGATAACCCACGGCCAGGCGCGCCGCAATTTTGGCGATGGGGAAGCCGGTGGCCTTCGATGCGAGCGCCGAGCTGCGCGAAACGCGCGGGTTCATCTCAATCACCACCATGCGGCCAGTGCCCGGCTCGACGGCGAATTGAATGTTGGAGCCGCCCGTCTCCACGCCCACGGCGCGGATCACGGCGAACGCGGCGTCGCGCATCATCTGGTATTCCTTGTCGGTCAACGTCTGGATGGGGGCAACGGTGATGGAGTCGCCGGTGTGGACGCCCATGGGGTCGAAGTTCTCAATCGAGCAGATCACCACGGCGTTGTCAGCATGGTCGCGCATCACTTCGAGCTCAAATTCCTTCCAGCCGAGAATCGATTCTTCAATCAGCACCTCGTGGATGGGGCTGATTTCAATCCCGGTGCGGACAATCTCCTCGAATTCTTCGCGATTGTAAGCAATGCCCGAGCCCGATCCGCCCAGCGTGAAAGAAGGCCGGATGATGACGGGGAACC
>JBOGKI010000210.1:0-7674 GCA_050745605.1 Terriglobia bacterium
AATCAGCCGTTCCAGCCCGGACCGCTGGTAAAAGCGAAGCATGTTTCCAATCAATTCGAGTCGCGCGCGGTGCGGCACGACCTGGCGAAGAAAGAAGCGGCGCAGAAAGCTTTCCACGAAGGGCCGTTGATAATAGGCCTGAATCTGTCCGCGCGCCGCCTCGATCAGCCGCCCGTATTCCACTCCGGAAGGGCAGGCCGTTTCGCAGGCGCGGCAATCCAGGCACAGATCGATGTGCCGGACAAAGCTCTCGCTCAGCGGCAGGCGGCCCTTGGCCACCTGAACCATTTGGTAGATGCGCCCCCTTGGCGAATCCATTTCTACGCCCAACTCGCGGTAGGTGGGACAACTATTCAGGCAGAGCCCGCAGTGGGTGCATTTGGAATACACCTCCCATTTTGGGGCTTCGCCGGGGCCGTAGCCGCTGGCGCGAAGCTTGTCGGCGAATTGAGGCGGAGCTACAGCCATTGCGCATCCTTGGCAATCAAAAGTTGTGGCGGTTTCACCAAAACATCCTCGCACCAACGGGGGATTACCAGTTATAGCGACGCCAAATGTTGTAGCGGCGGTCGTAGAGCGCCGCTACAGAGAAAGCTGTCACCCTAATTGCTCATCTGCATTAACCTGGATATTCGCAAGCTTGGCATTGAGACTGGAAGGGCACGGTTTTAACCGTGCCGAACACGCGCACTTCGATCGTCCTCTTTTCTCGCATCCCGAACAGCTCGTCGGAACGAGCCCTTCGGGATGCGAGAAAAAATGATAAAATGCGCCCGCGCTCGATCGGCGCGGTTAAAACCGCGCCCTTCCGGTCCTCGAATAAGACTTCGTGAATAATTCGGATCAGAGGCCGCCCACAAAGCGGCCCGGCGAAAGAATCCCACTAGGGTCGAGGGCCTGCTTCAGCTTGCGCATCATCGTGAAGTCCGTTGGCGATGGACCCCACGAATCCACCTGCTGCTTCAAGGCAAGCGGGCCGGAGGCGATGGTCAACGCGCCTGCAAGCTGGGTGGCCACGGTTCTGAGCCGGGAGACGAAGTTTGCAATGCGTGAGTCGCCTTTTGTCGCCAGAGTGCAGAGGAGAATGGCGCCCGTTCCCGTCTGTGCAAACGAGGCCAGCCGCCACTCTTCCTGTTCCGCTTCCTGGTACGCCATTTCCAGAAACTTTTCACTCGATGCGACCGGCAAGGTAGCTTTCAGGATGATGCGATCCGACGCAGGCTCAAGCTCCCACGAGGTGGGATCGGCAATGCGATCCCAGCACGCGCAGGAAATGGCCTCATCCCTCTCGCCCGGCCTGTCTGGCGTGCAGCCGGCATGGGCGGCGAGCTCACTGAGGATTTGCGCCGAGCGGCGGAGAACCCCGTCGGATCCTCCCACCTCAACCCAAAGCTCATGGCCTGAATCCGGCTCATTCCCGGGTTGATGACCGTAGGCGATGGCTCGGGCGGTGGGGTTGAGCAGAACCATCCTCATGGGGGTGAGCGGCGAACCAAGGATATCTCTCCGAAGTTGTCGAAACGCTTCAAGGCTTACGGCGGAAAAGACCAAGGTCTGGCGTCTGGGCGGGAGCGGAAAGAGCTTGAAGCTTGCTTCCACAATCACTCCTAGCGTTCCCCAAGATCCAATCATGAGTTTGGAGAGATCGTAGCCGGCCACATTTTTCACCACGCGGCCACCGGTCTTAATGATCTTACCGTCCAGAGTAGCAAACTTCATTCCGATCACGATATCGCGGGGGGCGCCGTAGCGAAGGCGGAGCGGGCCGGCCGCGTTGGCGGCAAGAATGCCACCGATGGTCGCTCGCTCGCCGCCGGTAGGGTCCAGCGGCAACCACAGCCCGCGGCGGCCGAGAAAATGCTGAAGATCACCGAACTTCATCCCGGCTTCGACGCTAATGGTGAGATCATCCGGCTCATAGTGCCAGACCTGGTTCAGCTCCTTCAAGCAGAGCGCAATATGGTAACGCGGAGGAGGGTTGCCCCAATCAGCTTTTGTCCGATTGCGAAGTGGGATCACGGCGAGTCCCCAGGAAGACGCCATGGCAAGTACGGCGGCCACATCGTCTGCGGTCCGCGGATAGACGACGGCGCCCGGGATCACCCCGCCCACACTGAAGCCAGCACACGGGGAGGGATCGGTCACCACGCGCCGGGCTCCCACGATGCCGGCAAAAGCATAGGCCCAGGATCGAGCATCCGCGGGCACTACCCCCACCGCTTTTTGTGCTTCGACGATGCTTTCAGAAGACTGAAGATTCATTTCAAGGGTCAACTTCGGGACACACCTTCTGAAACCTGGACTCGCAGCTCTCCGCACATTTTCCCGGTGGGGAACACCTTTCCGGGATTGAAGGAATCCTTGGGGTTGAAGACGGACTTAATTCCTTCCATCATTTCGATGTCTTCCTCGGAGAATATCAGAGGCATCAGCTCACTCTTCTCGATTCCGACGCCGTGCTCCCCAGTGATAGAGCCGCCCATTTCGGCGCACTTCATCATGATCTCGCCGGCGGCTTTCAAGACACCCTGGGACTGGCTGGCATCACGAGCGTCAAACATGATTAAGGGATGCAGGTTGCCATCGCCGGCATGAAAAATATTGCCGATGCGAAGATCGTACCGCGTGGCAACCACGTCAATAAAATCGAGCATCTCCGGCAGGCGCGTGCGGGGAATGACGCCATCCTGGACGTAATAGTTCGGGCTGATGCGTCCCATCGCGCCAAAGGCATTCTTCCGGCCTTGCCACAGCTTGTCACGCTCTTCGGCGCTTCGGGCGACCCGGAGCTGGCGGACGCGGTTGGCCCGGCACACCGCCTCCACCTGGGCGCTGTCCTCTTCCACGGCTTCGCGCAGTCCTTCCAATTCGATCAGCAATACCGCGGCGGAGTCCAACGGATAGCCGGCGTGAGTTGCATCCTCAATCGCCCGCAGGGTGATGCCATCCAGCATCTCCAGCGCGGCAGGAGTGATCCCTTCGGCGGTGATGGCAGCCACCGTCGCAGTGGCATCGTGCACCCGGTCATAAATTGCCAGCATCGTCTTCACCGCCTCCGGCTTGCGCATCAGTCGGACGGTGATTTCTGTGACAATGCCCAGTGTCCCCTCCGAGCCCACGAAAAGGCCGGTGAGGTCGTAGCCGGGCGGGTCAAGGTAAGCGGCACCGGTGCGAATGACCTCACCGCCGGGCAGCACCATTTCGAGGCCTAACACGTGGTTGGTGGTGACTCCGTAAGCAAGCGTGTGCGGTCCGCCCGAATTCTCCGCCACGTTGCCGCCCAGCGTGCAGGCCTTCTGGCTGGAAGGATCCGGCGCATAGTAATAACCGAAGTCCGAAACGGCAAGCGACAGATCCAGGTTTACCACGCCGGGCTGCACGCGCGCCCGTTGATTCTCGATGTCGATCTCCAGGATCTTTTTCATTCGCGAGAATCCGAGGACGATGCCGCCGGAAGATACGACAGCGCCCCCGCTCAACCCGGTTCCGGCTCCCCGGGCGATCACAGGAAGATTGTTCTGGTTGGCAAGCTTTACGATCTCAGAAACCTGATGGGTGGTGGAGGGAAACACCACCAAGTCCGGCTTGCCCATCGTGGAAAGGCCGTCATATTCATAGAGCATCAGATCTTCACGGCGCCATAGAACGGCTTGTTCGCCGGCAATGCTCGCCGCCCGGCCGGCCAGCGCCTTTCTCCAGGATTCAGACTTATCTTGCGACATGGATCCTCATTCCCCGTTGCGCGGGACCAAAATCCGCCGAAGGCCATTCGGCGCGATCGATGGGGCCCGCGGCATTGCGGCTCACGCTTGAAGTATATCGGCGCACGGCAGGCCGGTCAATGCAGGCCTGAATACTCAGCTTAAATCGGTAGCGTTGAAACCGGCTCGTTCGACGCCCCGGCGTGCCAGTGTCCAGGAGCGGACAGCGAAATCCCAAAACCGGACAGCACAGACGGGATGGATCGGCGGGGATCATCCAACCCACTGATTTTACAGGGATGAAAACCGCGAGAGAATGGAAAGCGAGTTGCACCGGATTGATTGCGGTGACGGAGCGATTTTTGAAACTTATGGCTCAATTCCTGCGTAATAGGGATTTGAAGGGAGTAAGGCGGATACCAAGATTTTTGGTGAATTCAGCCGGAGTGAGCTAACCCAAAATCAATTCCCGGCGTCAAAGAGCAGTGAGAGATCATCAAGGCCGTTGTTGATTGGGACCAGGGAGCCAGCAAAGGACCAGTCCCCGTATAGAAAAAATCGAATAAGGCCAATGCAACAGCAAGGCCCGAAGACTTGGTCGCCTTGGCGAACGAAAGGGAAAAAGAACACCACGCTGCTTGGAGGAAAGCGCGTGGTCTGTCCCCTGCAGCGGCACAGCGGCACTAAGTTTCCCGCATGCCTCCTTCATGGTAAGGCGGGACCGACAAGGGGGGCCTTCCTCCGGTACCCCCCTTGTCACCACGTGCATTCCCCGGCCCGCAGTATAAACCCATAATCAGCTCCAGGATGGCAAGAATTTATTTGGGGGCCGGCAGCCTCCCTGAATCGGGGACGTGTCTTGCTGGACGGTAAGTCAGCGCGCCGGGGCGGCCGCCCATCGGCGGAGGAGACCGTTGGTAATTCGGGTTCGGCGGTCGTAGACCACCGCTACAACAACCTCATTGACCCACGCTTCTTCCGGTTAGGTTCGAACCCCCTCCGAAGGTTAAGATGCTATCTCCATGATTCCGATTCCCCTGAAGGATAACGTCCGCCGCAGGACCTTCTGGACCGTCACGCTGCTCTTGCTCGTCGCCAACACCTGGATGTTCCTCTACGAGCTTTCGCTCGGACCTTCGCTCAACCAGTTCATCTTTATTTATGGCATCGTTCCCGCGCGCTACATGACGGCGCCGGGACTTGCCATCCCCAGCGCCCTGGGCCTGGTGGTTCCGGTTTTCGTGTCCATGTTTCTCCACGGGGGATGGCTCCATTTGATTGGCAATATGCTCTTCCTCTTCGTTTTCGGGCGGAGCGTGGAGGACCGGTTCGGGCACGCCAAGTTTGTCATTCTCTATTTTCTGAGCGGCATCGGTGCTGCGTCCCTGTATATCTGTTTGGATGCAGGCTCGCGGATCCCTTCGATTGGCGCGAGCGGAGCCATTGCCGGAGTGCTGGGCGCTTACTTCGTCTGTTTTCCTCGCGCCCGCATCACTACGGTGATCTTCCTGGTGTTTTTCTTCTGGACCTTCCAGCTTCCGGCCCTCCTGGTGCTGGGCTACTGGTTTCTGATCCAGTTCGTCAGTGGATTCCAGATGCTGGCGGTTCAGTCCGCCACCGGCAGCGGCGTAGCTTGGTGGGCGCACGTGGGGGGATTCCTGACGGGGCTGATTCTGGCCCTGGTATTTCAGCCGAGGCGCGCAAGGGTGGAAATGATCAGTCCCTATTGATTGATGGTTCATCGCGCACTGGATCGCTCGAGTGGACGCTGACGCGCTTCAGCCAAGGCGCGCTATGATCCAATCCGCTACTTCGCGCGTGCCGAGCGAGCCACCAACATCCTGCGTTGTCATCCCTTGACGGATGGCTTCCACCACAACGCCTTCGATTCGGTCGTTCTCCGCCGGATAACCCAGGTATTCAAGCATCATTCCGATGGTAAGAATGGCGGCCATGGGGTTGGCCATGTTCCGCCCCGCGATCTGCGGAGCAGACCCATGCACTGTTTCAAACATCGAAGTGCGGCCGGGGTGAATGTTGGCGGAGGGCGCCATTCCCATGCCGCCTTGAATCTGGGCGCCCAGATCACTGATGATGTCGCCGAAGAGATTGGAAGTGACAATCACCTGGAACTGCGAGGGATCGCGTACGATTTCCATGGCCAGCGCGTCAATGAAGAGATGCCGAGGCTCGATTTGGGGGTAGCGCACGCGAACTTCCGCGAAGGTTCGTTGCCACAGTCCATGCGCGTGGGGCATGGCGTTGGACTTGTCACTCATGCAGACCTTCTTCAGTCCGTGCTTCTTTGCAAATTCGAAGGCGTAGACCATGATGCGCTCGACCCCTTTGCGGGTGTTGACATCTTCCTGGACGGCCACCTCATCTGCAGTCCCGCGCTTGAAGTTCCCGCCCAGCCCCACATAAATCCCCTCTGTGTTTTCACGAAAGACCACGAAGTTGACATCTTTCTCGTCCCGATTCTTAAGTGGGCAAAGTCTGGAGTCCAGCAACTTCACCGGCCTCTGATTGGCGTAAAGATCAAGGCCAAATCTGATGCCGAGCAGGATGTCCGCCGCGTGTTGATTGGAAGGAACGCGAGGATCGCCGAGGGCCCCGATGAAAATCGCCTGAAATTCGCTCTGCAGCATCTCCAGAGCGCCTTGAGGAAGGGCAACGCCTTCGCGCAGATATTTCTCCGCGCCCCAGTCGAAAACCGTCCATTCCAAAGGAAGCTTGCGAGCCTTGCGAATCGTATCCAGCGCGCGAATGGCTTCGTTCGTAACTTCGATTCCAATGCCGTCCCCAGGAATGAAAGCAATGCGCTGATTCATGTTGGGCGTATTTCCTTCGATGGACGAATGGGGATGTTGGAGAGAAGCTTGCTTATCCAGCCTACACTGAGCCTCTGTTCATGCAACCTCGTGGATTAACTTCAACAGACCCTCGAGTGATTCGCGCGTGCTTTCCATGGCATTCCCGTCAGGCCGCCGGTAATGAGTTTCAAGGGACATGGTTCCCTCATAATGGTCGTGAATGAGAGCCTTCAATTGGCCGCTCCAGTCGATGAAGCCTCCGCCGACGGGCGCCCACACCAGCTTGCCGGTCGCGGGGTCTTTCCTCACATCCTTGACATGCATGTGGGCAAAGAGGCCGCGCACCTGTCCGTAGCCATAAGGATACGGAACCTCGTGCAGCATCGCGTCATTGCCGGCGTCCCAGTTGCCGCGCAGGTGGGGAGAATTGACATCCCGCAGGATGCGGCCGAGTTCAGCGCCGGTTCCGACGTTGCATTCGTGCTCGTTCTCGAGAAGCAGCAGGATCTGGTGTCTTCCGGCAAGCTCCGCGGCCTTTGCCAGGCGATCTCGCACATAAGGGTATGCTTTTTCGGGCTGCTCCACGCGCCAGAAGCTGAAGACGCGCACCTTCCGCGTACCAAAGAAATGGGCCAGGTCGAAGGACTTCCGAAGCAGGGTCTCGCTGTCTTGATCGGTAAAATCGGCGCGAAAAGTGTCCCGGCGCTCCTTCCTGGCGGGCATCTGAGGGAGGTTATATTTGAAAATCGGCGAGCCGAGGTCGCTGACTTTCAAGCCGTGGGCCTGGATCAGACTCTTGGCGCGCGCCGCGTCAGCGTGCGTCAGGTTCATGATGTTCTTGCGCCACAGGTCGCGGAGCTCGACGTAGTGCAGGGAATAACTGGAGATGAAGTCCACCGCTTTCTCAAAGTCTTCCGTGATCTCGTCGCAGATGATCCCCAAGCGGAAGGGCATGGGACTCGCAGACTTGCCACCAGTCTTTGCGAAAGCACTCACGGCGGGCCACGCCAACGCTGATAGTTTCAGAATTTCCCTTCTGGTGCATTTGTTCTGCATGGAATCATCCTTTCAGATATGATCTGCTGCCCCTGCCGGTCACCACCCTCGCACCGACGGCCGGGCAAACCGTGAGTGTAACATCGTATGTCCTCGCGTGACTC
>JBOGKI010000211.1:0-7660 GCA_050745605.1 Terriglobia bacterium
GTTCGGGCGTGCCTTTCAAGGGCGCTGGCCAGTTCCTCGATCCTGGCTGCCGGAAGGCTGAAGCCGGCGGCCTGGGCGTGGCCTCCGTAACGGTCAAAAAGCGGAGCAATCTGATCCAAAGCCTTCAGCAGGTGAAAGCGCCGAATGGATCGCCCGGAGCCGTGGGCCGCTTCATTTTCCACCGCAATCACCAAGGTAGGCCGGTGGAAGCGTTCCACCAACCGCGCGGCCACGATGCCGATCACGCCCCGGTGCCAGCCCTTGCCGGAGAAGACAAGAACCCTCCGCCCCGCCATCTCCGGACGGCGGTCGATTTCCATCAAGGCTTCGTTAAGGATTCGTTCCTCCACCTGCTGGCGTTCGCGGTTCAAGCCTTCGAGATGCTGGGCGATGGCCGCCGCGTCCCCATCCTGCGCCGTAAACAGCGCGATCACTTCCTTCGCATGGTCCATCCGGCCCGCCGCGTTCAGCCGGGGCGCGATGCGAAAGGCGACGTCGGTGGCGGTGATGGTTTTCCCGTCAAGGCCCGCCAGAGACAAGAGGGCGCCCAGACCGCGGCGTCCCGCTACGGCATGGGGCGCGGCCGGCAACGCTTCGCTCAACGCGGAAAGGCCCACGCTCGAAATCACCCGGTTTTCTCCAACCAGCGGAACCACGTCCGCGATGGTGCCGATGGCCACGATCTTTAGATAGGACCGGAGCAACCGCTCGTTCAGCCGCGAGCCCAGCAGCGCCTGCACCAATTTGAGGCAGACGCCCGCCCCGGAAAGGTTCTTATCGGGGTACGCGCAATCCGGCCGGAGGGGATTGAGGACGGCGCAGGCGGCAGGCAACTGGTCATCGGGAAGATGATGGTCCGTGATGATGCAATCGATTCCTTGTTGGCGGGCGCAATCCACCGCTTCATGCTCGCGGATGCCTGTATCCACGCTCACCACCAGGCCGAATCCTTCCGCCGCCGCCCGCTCCATCACGCCTGCCCTCATGCCGTAACCTTCCGCCAGCCGATGCGGTACGTGAACCGCGGCGTCCGCGCCCAGTGAGCGCAAAGCCGTGAGCAGCGTCACCACCGCCGTGGTTCCGTCCACGTCGTAGTCGCCATAGATCAGGATTCTTTCCTTGCGGTCGACGGCGTGCTGCAGGCGGCCGACGGCGGGTTCCATGCCGGTCATCAGGAAAGGATCATGAAGCTGGGAGAGGTGAGGATTCAGGAACCGATCCGCTGCCTCCGTCGTTTCCACCCCGCGCAGAACCAGCAAGCGCGCCAGCCGCGTGGAGATTCCGAGCTGGCTTGAAATGGTCCGCGCGGTTTCGTCTTGGACTTGGGGAATGACCCAGCGCATGAATACTTCGGGAGGGGAAATTTTTGGAGGGCAACGGACAGCGCCCGTTCAAGACCTCACCCAGTTTGGGGATCGCCACCGTGGCCTCTGGCCGTAACCCAAGTCGCCGCCGCCATGCCGAGACCTGTCATCCCCCCGTAAGCGGGAATCCTTGCGCCGGTGGCACGCTCTGAATTGATTCCCGCTTCGCGGGAACAAGCTTCGCAGAATGACTGTCTCCCTAACACCGGGGCGCCTGAAAAATGTTTGCTAGAAAAACAAGAAACTACCGCCTTGCAAGCCCAGAGCACAACTTTCCAGGCGTGCCAGCAGCCGTTTGTCTGGCTTCCTCGCCCGGACGTCATCGCAAGGCCACCCCCTGAGGTTCGCGGGCAGAACGACGCGGCGCCGGGGCTTCTGTGCGTGCCTGGGCGGCTGTGACTATGTTGACTGCCGGAGGCCCGGCATACAGCTTAACTCGATCCCTGACGGACGTTGGCCGCGCGTGGACCCTTCTGGCTCGTTTGCAAGTCAAATTCGACCGACGCGCCTTCCTTCAAATGATCGAAGTTAAGGCCCTCAAGCGAGCTGCGGTGGAAAAACAGTTCCTGCCCATCGTCTGCCTGGATAAACCCGAATCCCCGGTCCTTGACCAGTTTCTTGACAGTACCGTGCATGGTGACCTCGAGGCGTAATAAGAGACGGCGTTCCTGGCAGCTCGTCAAAAAATGGAAAGGCTGGCAAAGAACCTGCTTCTACGCTTTCTGGACTCTATCAGCCTTCGGGCGGTTTGTCAAAAGCTGGTGCGAATGGTGAATGGGAGGCGGAAGAGTCCGCCCGGCCTTTTCTGCAGGCTTGAAGCAGGGGCGGGTAGCCGATTTGACGCAGACAACCGGATTGTGCTAAGCAATAGAGGATGACGGCAGGGGAGGCTTGGCGCTCTGCGAGCTGAGCAGTAGTCATTCACGCCGGGCCTATCTGTAAGATTATAAAAGAACGTGGGAGGGCTGGGCAGGCTCGTGAGCCAAGTGACTACTGGTCGGGGCGCTCTGGCTGCGAGATCATCTGGTCGCCGGCTCCGCGACGTTCCACTCCACCGAGGGACCACCGGCACTTAAGTGCCGGTAATTCGAACGACGGAAAAATAAACCCATGCGAACCGAAACGATACGACAAGACACGGAAGCTCAATACCATCAGGCGTTAAAGAATTATGACAATGCCATCCGGCTTTTCCAAAAGGAAAGCTACGACAAGGCCCGCGAAGTTTTTGAAAAGCTTGTGACGCAGGGCCCCGCGGAGATCGCGGATCGCGCCCGCATCCACCTGCGAATTTGCGACTACAAGATGAACCGGCCGAACTCCACCCTTAAGAATGCTGACGATTATTACCTGACCGGCCTCACGGAGCTCAACGCCCGCAATCTGGATGCGGCGCTCGAGCATCTGACGAAGGCTTTGAAGATGGACTCGGGCCGGGGCGAAATCCGCTATGCCTTGGCGGCCGTCCACGCGCTTCAAGGCAATGCGGATGTTGCCTTGGAGCATTTGAGGGCTGCCATCGAAATCCGGTCGGAACTGCGGTTCCCGGCTCGCCAGGATGGGGATTTTGATTCTCTCGCTTCGGATTCCCGCTACACCAGTCTGGTTTACCCCGAGGCCGCCCAAGCTGCGTCTGCCGGTTAAGCGGCATTCGAGAATCCCCCGGCACCGCTCATCCGGTGCCCGCAGAGGCGACCAGCGACTGCATACAGCCATCAGCTTTCGGCTGAGGTCGTTTGCTTGTTCCTGCGGAATGCTGACCGCCGGGGGATGATCGTCACCGCCCCGGGCTTCCCGGCTCCACCGGTTTCCAAACTCTTCAATCAACCGACCAAACCTTCGCTCCCTTCAGCCTACCCGGAGGGAGTAAACTGATTCCCGTCTATGAAGGTCGTTGCCATTGGCGGCGGAACGGGGCTTTCCACGCTGTTGCGGGGATTCAAGCTGCACTGGCCCGCCTCTTCTCAGGTCGGAGGCTTGAGTCCCTTCATTTCGGGGTTGACGGCCATCGTCACTGTCACGGATGAAGGCGGCAGCTCCGGCCGGTTGCGCAAGGACTTCCGGGTTCTTCCTCCCGGCGACATTCGCAATTGCCTGTTGGCGTTGGCGGAGGATGAAACACTGTTCGCCAAGCTTTTTGATTACCGTTTCAAGTCCGGTACCGGACTTCGCGGCCACAGCTTTGGCAACCTGTTTTTGACCGCCCTCACCGACATTACGCATGACTTTGCGAAGGCCGTGCGCGTCTCGAGCGAGGTACTGGCGGTGCGAGGAGAAATTTTCCCCTCCACGCTCTCCGACGTCCGCCTGAAGGCGCGCCTGGCGAATGGGCGGACGCTGATAGGGGAATCCCGCATCAATAAAACGCCCACGCCCATCCGCCGCCTGCAGCTTGTTCCGCGCCGCGCCGCGCCGCTGCCGGAGGCTCTGGCCGCTATCGGACAGGCGGACCTGATCACGGTGGGTCCTGGCTCACTTTACACCTCCTTGATTCCCAATCTGCTGGTGGGCGGCATCGTCCGGGCCCTGGCCCGTTCGCGCGCCGCCAAGATTTACGTGTGCAACCTTATGACCCAGCCCGGAGAAACCCGCGGCTACACAGCCGCGGACCACGTGCGCGCTCTGCACGAGCACGCGGGTTGCGCGTTGTTCGATTTTGTCATCCTGAACACGGCGGCATTCCCGGGCCGCATGAAGCGTCGTTACGCGCAGGAACACGCTCAGCCCGTGGTGAATGATGTGGACCAAGTGCTGGCGCTTGAAGTCCATCCGGTGCTGGCCGACCTGGTGGCCGACGATCGTGTCGCCCGCCACGACTCGACGCGCCTCGTCCCGCTGCTTTTGGAAATGGCACGGGGCCGTCCGGCGCGGCGCCGCCCGAAGCGTGGCACGACGCGAAGTGAAGAAGCGCGCCGGGACTGAAACCATGAACGGGTGTAGGGTTTCTGAAATAAGCGGACAATCCAGGCGCAGGTAGCCACGGCGAGCGCTTTTCTCGCCGTGGGCTTTTCCCTGGGAAATGCTAGGCCCACGACGAATTGAAAGACGGATTGGTCGGGTCTGCGACCCTTGGGAAAGTGCCAACCGTGGCGGTCGCCTTACGGTAGAAAAAGGAAGGGACGAACCATGTCACAGCGGTTTTCCGTCATCATTCTTGCGGCCGGCAAAGCCACGCGGTTCAAGTCCGAGCGCACGAAAGTGCTGCACGAACTAGCGGGGCGGCCTTTGGGTGAATACGTGCTCCGCTCGGCGCTGGCCGCCCAGCCCGCAGCAACCTGGATGATCGTCGGGCATGAGGCGGAAGCGGTTCGCCGCGCCTTGGCGCGGCCTGGGGTGCAATTCATCGAGCAGAAGGAGCAGCTCGGTACGGGCCACGCCCTGATGGTGGCCCGGCCTGAAATTGAGCGCTGGCCAAGCGCCACGTTTGTGGCGCTGGTGGGTGATGCCCCCTTGCTGCGTGCAGAGACTTTGACGGGCCTGGTGGAAGCGCATGAAAAGGCCAGGGCTGCCGCCACCATCCTCACCACCCATGTTGATGACCCGCGCGGCTATGGGCGCATTGTGCGATCGGCGGGCCACCGCGTCGCCGCCATCGTTGAGGAGAAACTGGCGACACCCGCGCAGCGGAAGATTCACGAGATCAGTTCCGGCATTATTTGCTTTTCCCGCTCCGCTCTGCTTCGCCATCTGGGGGACCTCACGCCGCAGAATGCACAGAAGGAATACCTGCTGACGGACCTCATTCGGATTTTTCATACCCGGCGCCTGAAGGTGATCGCCTATCCCGTGGAAGACTGCCGCGAAGTGCTGGGCGTGAATGACCGCGTGGAGCTGGCGCAGGTTGAAAAGATTTTGCGGGTCAGGAAGTGCGAGAGTCTGATGCGGGATGGCGTGACCATTGTCAATCCGGACATCACCGTGATTGACGAAGAGGTCCAAGTGGGCCGCGACAGTATCATTGAGCCGGGCGTGAGCCTGCTGGGTCGCACCCGCATTGGCAGGGATTGCCGGGTGAAATCCTGGTCCATCGTGGCGGACTCCGTGCTGGGCGATCGCGTCACCGTCAAGCCGTTTTCCCTGGTCACGGGCAGCGAGTTGGCCAATGATTCCAGCGCCGGGCCTTTTGCCCACCTGCGTGATGGCGCCATCGTCGAAGAGAACGCGCGGATCGGCAACTTCGTAGAGGTCAAGAAATCGCGCATCGGACGCGGAACCAAGTCTCTGCACCTGACTTATCTCGGCGATGCAACGTTGGGCGAGAGGGTAAACGTTGGCGCGGGAACCGTGACTTGCAACTATGACGGAGAGAAAAAACATCCCACTGTCATCGAGGACGGCGTGTTCATTGGCAGCGGTTCCATGCTGGTGGCTCCGGTTCGGATCGGCAAGGGTTCCTATGTGGCGGCCGGATCAACCATCACGGAGGACGTACCTCCCCAATCGCTGGGCCTGGGCCGCGCCCTCCAGGTGAATAAAGAAGGCTGGGTAAGGGACCGCGCCAAATCGAAGAAGAAGTGACCCGGCCGCTCTTCCTCATGGCCGGTGATCGGGCTGAGTCCGGGCCGAATTCTAAGCTAGCAACAATAAATAATGCGCTTAACTAATCACGATCGCTACATTCAATTCCTCGATGCCCTTGCGGACATTGTCGACCAGCTCATCCAGCGAGTTGAAAAGAAAGTTGGATGCGTGACTGGTCTTCAGTCGCCTCCAAGTCCGTTCGATATCATTCAGGTCGGGGCAATAGGGAGGCAGCCACTTGATCTCTAAACGGTCGGGGTGTTCATTCACGTAGGCATCCACCTTTTGTGTATGATGGAAGCTGCCGTTGTCGGCAATCATCAAGATTTTCTGGGCGGGATAGACGCGCAAGAGAGTTTCCAGATATTCAATAAAATGGGAAGCGCTTTTCGTCGAGGCCCAGTGGGTGGTGAGGTGTCCGGTTTTCAGATTCAAGCCTCCATACAAGACGCGCTTCTGGTTCTTCCCTGGCGTGCGCACTTCGGGTTGCGGACTCCCGATGACTGACCAGATCGCCACCAGGTAAGGATAAAGATGAAATTCGGTTTCGTCTTGGCTGATCACAACCTTCGCTTGCATGCGTCGCAGACGGCTCTTAAGGGCTTCCAGCTCTGCTTTGGCGTGGTCATGAGCGACCTCGTCGCGTTTGCCTTCCAGGACATGTTTGGGCCGTCTTCGGGCGATTCCCATCCGATGCAACAGGAGCCCCAAGTAGTGTGGCCGCACGACGACGCCCGTCTTCTGCTTGAGGAACTCGGCCAGCCGGGGCAAAGTCCAAGTCGTAAAGGCATACCCCAGTTTAGCGGGCGGAGTCAACACCGTTTGCTTCAGCAATCTCAGATGTTTCACCTGCAATTTAGGAGGACGGCCGCGAGCATCGTGTTTGGGACCCCGCAACCCCTCCACTCGCCGATGTCGGTAACGGGCAGCCCAGCGCTCGATCGTGGCCCGGTCCACTCCAAACTGGTTCGCAACTTCTTGGAGCTGGGACCCCTGCCCCAGCAGGAGAACCGCCCGACAGCGGTCCCGAAAAGCGGCATCGGGAGAACCGGCGGCGGCTTGAAGCAGCGCGCGTTGATCCGCCTCCGACAGTTTGAGCAAACTCGGTCGAGCCACACAAGGGATTGTATGCCGAAACAGAATTATGCGCAATATTTAGTGTGGTCAACTTAGCCTGCATTATTCGCAAAACCTTGTCCGAGGGCCGGAAGGGCACGGTTTCAGCCGTTCTATGAAAGGGGATGTCAAGAGAAATTTTTCTCCCTGGACTCGGCAGCCGAGATTCTTTCGGCATCCAGCCCGTGCAAGGATCTCCTTAGTTGCTTGTTCGTCCTTTTCCCTGGCCGCCCTCAATGATGGAAGGGCCCGGGAGGACGGGCGCGTTTCGGGAAGTCGGTTTTTCATCCTGCGGTCGTGACAACGCCAGGGGTGGCCGAAGCCGGACAAGGCCCACGGGTTGGTCAGTGCCAACGCATGGTTCTATCGGAGACTCGAGGCCTAGGGCTTCATAGGGTTGGGCGAGGGGGCCTAGGGTGCCGAGGAGACTCACCCCGACGGATCGGGGACACGGCCTAACGGCTAAAAAGAGAGTCACCCTCGAACCCGAGCGTCAGCCGAACCGCAGGACTGCGACGCGGAGGGGACCTCCGGCAATCCGATGCGCTTCGATCCGACGCTCAAGCGGCTGGTGACTTCAAAGGCTCAGCGTTGAAAGGTTCTCCTTGCTTCCCAAGGGGCAGGACGAGGGTGGCCAGTTTCCGTGCCACCGTCAGACG
>JBOGKI010000212.1:0-7658 GCA_050745605.1 Terriglobia bacterium
CATCCCAGCCCCAGGACCAGGTGTTGCGGAACCACAGCGTGGGCAGGATGCGGATGGCGGCAGGTTCCGGTCCCCGGTTAAAAACACTGAGACGGACCAGAATGTCATCTGCGGCAGCTTTTGCATATTCCACAAAAAAGTCGAAATAGCGGCTTTCGTTGAAAATGCCGGTATCGAGCAGCTCAAACTCAGGATCATTGCGCGTTCGGATGCGATTCTCCTCGGTTAGCTGGGCATAAGGAAAGGGCGCCTGCGGATACTTGTAGAGAAACTTCATGTAAGAGTGGGTGGGAGTTGAATCAAGGTAGAAGTAAATCTCCTTCACGTCCTCGCCGTGATTTCCCTCGTGTCCGGTCAGCCCGAAAAGCCTCTCTTTCAGAATGGGATCGCGGCCGTTCCAAAGGGCAAACGCCAGGCAGATCAACTGATGCCGGTCGCAAATGCCTCCCAGCCCGTCTTCACCCCAGCGGTAGGCTCGAGACCGTGAATGCTCATGCGTAAAATAGGCCCACGCGTCACCGTTCTCACTGTAATCCTCCCGCACCGTAGCCCATTGCCTTTCGGCGAGGTAAGGTCCCCACCGTTTCCAGTGAGCCTGGCGCTGGGCGGCTTCATCCAGGCGAATCTCTTCCGCTGTCTTTTGTGCTGCCTTCTCAGCCACCGTGCCTCCCATACCCCCAAAAAACCAAACGACCATCTTACCGGAGCGGAGCCGTATGTTGCCGGGTTTTTCGCAGCCAGGTCATGCGTCCAAGACATGTTAGGATCACTCCACCTACCGGAAGCAACCCACGGATTCTGCTGACGACGCCCACATCTTACCAGGACATCGGCGCCGCTTGATAATTGGAGCCGCGCTCTGACGCCTTCGCCGCAGGCATGTTAAGATATTCGGTCGAGCTGAGAGGATGTGAAAAAATTAACAACTTCGCGCCAAGAGGCCAAGATGCGCGAAGAAGAACTCCTTCATTCGCTTTGCGGGGAAAAACCCACGGCACAAGAGGCGTGCCGTGGCTACCAGCCTGGGCGTGAGATGCTTTTGCTGTTTGAACAATTGCTTCACCACTTCCGGGGGCTGTAACCTCACTTCCCGCGTTCGGATTAGTTCATGGAGAAAAACCTCATGGGCGGATCAAACGGAAACACCGATGCCAAACTTCGCAGCCGCGATTGGTTTGGCACGGATGACCTCAACGGCATGTCGCATCGCGCTTACCTGCGAGCCGAGGGCTTCACCCGAAGCCTGTTCAACGGCAAACCCGTCATCGGCATCTGCAACTCCTGGAGCGAGCTTACCACCTGCAATGCGCACTTGAGGCTGGTGGCCGACGCCGTGAAGCGCGGCGTGTGGGAGGCCGGTGGCTTCCCGTTGGAATTCCCCACGATTTCCCTCGGTGAAGTCCTGATGAAGCCTACCACCATGCTCTACCGCAACCTGATGGCGATGGACGTGGAGGAAAACATCCGCGCCTATCCGCTGGACGCCGTCGTGCTCCTCTGTGGTTGCGACAAGACCACGCCCGCCGAACTGATGGGCGCGGCCAGTGCGGACGTTCCCGCCATCATGGTCACGGGCGGACCTATGTTGCGCGGCATGTTTCGCGGAACCACGGTTGGCTCCGGCACGGATGCCCGCAAATTCTGGGCGGAACGGCGCGCCGGCAATCTGACCGATGAGCAGTGGGCGGAGTTTGAGGGCTGCATCTCGCGCAGCGCCGGGCACTGCATGGTGATGGGGACCGCCTCCACCATGACCAGCGTGGCTGAAGCGCTGGGGATGACACTGCCGGGCAGCGCCAACATTCCTGCGGCGGATGCGCGCCGCTATGCCGCGGCGGAGGAAAGCGGTCGGCGCGCCGTTCACCTGGCGCGGGAGGGCTTGAAGCCGTCGCAAATCCTCACCCGCGAGGCTTTCGAGAATGCCATCCGCGTGGATATGGCGATTGGCGGCTCAACCAACGCCATCATTCATCTGGTGGCCATTGCCGGGCGGCTCGGCATCCACCTGCCGCTGGAACGGTTTGACGAGATTTCCTGTGAAACGCCCTTCTTAACCAATGTGCGGCCTTCCGGTGAATTCCTGATGGAGGATATGTACTATGCTGGCGGCCTGCCTGCCGTGATGCGCGAATTGCAAGGCCAGTTGAACTTGAATGCCCCCACGGTTTCCGGCAAGACGCTGGGTGAAAACATTGCCACGGCTGAGTGCTTCAACCGCGAAGTGATCCGGCCTTTTAAGGAACCGCTCAAACCCGAAGGCGGGACGGTGATCCTGAAAGGAAATCTGGCGCCGCACGGCGCTGTCATTAAGCAGACCGCCGCGTCGCCTCAACTTCTGAAGCACCGGGGCAGGGCAGTGGTGTTTGAAAATTATCAGGATCTGATGGCCCGCGTGGACGCCGCGAACCTGGACGTGGATGAGAGTTGTGTGCTCGTGTTGAAGCACGGAGGTCCGAAGGGCGCGCCCGGCATGCCGGAGTGGGGGGACCTGCCTATTCCAACCAAGCTTCTTCAGGCCGGTGTGCGGGACATGGTTCGCCTGAGCGACGCGCGCATGAGCGGCACGGCCTATGGAACGGTTGTCCTCCACATCTCGCCGGAGGCCGCAGTGGGTGGTCCCCTGGCGATCGTCAAGACCGGTGATACGATTGAATTGGACGTTCCCGGCCGGCGGCTGGAGCTGCGGGTTCCAGATGCTGAAATCAAGCAACGCCTGGCGGGGTGGAAGCCGGCCGCTCCGCATTATCAACGCGGCTACGGCAAGATGTTCCTCGACCACATCATGCAGGCGCACGAAGGCTGCGATTTTGACTTCCTGAGACCGGTCTGAACTTTTTTGCCGCTGCTTTCGTCCCTTCCCTCATCTAACGTTCTTGGTGGTCGCGCCGTCCTGTCTTTCGATTCTCCTGCGCCATGCTCCCAGGCGCCAGATTTGATTTGCAAGTCATTAATATGCATAGAGTTAAGTCAGAAAAAGAGCGAAGAATCATCTATCTTGCCGCCTCGATATGTGCTACATTATTTTTCCATTATGAAGCAACATAAATGTCCTAACTGTGGCTCTCTCAGAACGACTAAGTCTCCAAGCGGGCAGAACTACCTCTGCCTCGATTGCCAGCGCGTTATCCTGAATCCGGAAAATTCTGAGTCGCAGGAATCTCGTCCGCGCCGGGATAAGCGTTCCGCATCGGCACGGGCGCGAGTCCGCACGACGGAACCAACCCTTTAACCTATCGCGTTGAGATCCGGGAAAGATGTGCGGGGCGCCGTTGTGCAGAAGCAGTGTCTCGGACGATCACCGGCGATGGCGCGTCCATAGCCGCATTTGCGACTGATGCGGTCTTTGGACTGAAAGCTGACGGCTGATGGCTGATCGCTTCACTCCTCACGATTCCAGCGCCTTCCGGCAATACTCGTAACACTTCTTCACTTCCGCCACCGTATCCATTCCCGGCTTGCCGTATTCGTATTCGATGTTGGCGGGAATCTTCCATTGATTGTCACGCAGAAGATGTAGGACAGGAATGATGGGCGTGTCCCCTTGGCCTAACGGCATGTTGGGCCCGTGATTCTTCTTCCTGTCTTTGATATGCAGGGTCACGATCCGGTCGTGATGCTTCTTGATGAACGCCACCGGGTCGCCGCCCGCCGCCACAAAATGGCCGATGTCCAGATTTACAGCAATATAATGCCGGCTCATGGCCAGCGCCTTCTCAAACGTTGCGGCGGTGGAGAACTCGTCCGGATCGTCGGTGTTATCGTGGCCGTGCATAGCCACCACAATCTTGTACTTACGGGCATATTCCTGGATTTTCGGGACCAGACTGATGTATGAGGAAGCGGTGATGTAGCGCACGCCCAGCGCCTTGGCCATCTGGAAGCCGCGGTCGAACTCGGCGCCGTTCATATCCTTGTCGAAACTGTAATTGTAGGCGTAGAGCTTGATGCCGGCCCGGTCAAACTGCTCGTGGACGCGGTGGAAGTCCGAGAGCGATACCGTCTCCCGCCAGAAGGTCAACTGCTCGGGCGGAATGTGTTGCGGCTCCACATGGCCCTGCCACAGCTCACACTCCCCCAGCCCGATGGAGCGCATCGCATCGATGGCCATGCCCAGCGGCCGGTCCCGGAAGCTGTAGCTCTGCGCGCCGATTTCGACGCCGCGCACGACGGAATCGATCCACTGCGCGCCTCGCAACACACTTCCCGCGGCTATCACCGCCGCCGATGACATCAGGATTCTTCGCCCCGCTTCACGTCTGGAAATCTTCCTCACTGTGCCATCTCCTTCTTCAAATCGCCCCGCCAGTATAGGGAGCCGCCGCGCTTAGCGCAAGGCCTGCTTCATCGTTCGAGCGATTCGCCAGGAGGTGCAGTAGGCAGAAGGCAGAGAGCAGAATGCAGTGGGAAGCCTTGATGGTTTCACAGCGAATGATGGAGTGACCCTTCGTCAATTCTTCGAGGGGCAAGAGCGCTACCACACCCGCCGCCAGTTGTGAAACCTCCGTCGTTGGTCTATACTGTATCTCAACAAACAAGAGCGATCGAGTACAGACCATGAAATCTTACCGTATGGAGCACATTTGCGGCATCCTCGGTCGAGCAAGCCTGTTGTTGGTTCTGGTGAGTGGATGCAGGCTTGCTGCGCAAGGAACAGCCATCCCATTGAAACTCGATGATGGTACTCCGGTGAAGCTCCGGCTGACCCAAACAATTTCGTCTGCAAGTGCGCAGGTAGGCGACACGGTTCCCCTTGAAGTTCTGGAAGAAATCAAGGTTGGGAACCTGGTCGTCATCAAGAAGGGCGCGATGGCCTGGGGCACGGTGACAGCCGCTCAGGCCAAGAGAAGGATGGCAAGAGGCGGTAAGCTCAATGTCAACATCGACGCTGTGAAGTTGGCGGACGGGGAAAAGGCGGCGTTGCGTGCGGTGAGGGATGTCAAGGGCGGTGGCCATACGGGCGCCATGACCGGGGGCATTGTTGCGACTGCGATCGTCTTCTTTCCGGCGGCGCCTTTCTTCCTCTTCATGCACGGAAAAGACATCAGCATTCCGAAGGGAACAGCGATCACCGCATACATCAACGGGGATTTCCCAATTGACGCCGCCAAGTTTGAGCTGCCTCAAGTGGGCCAGCAAGGCCCTGCGCCGTCCCCTGCTCCGCCGCCCTCCGGTGGTGTATCGGCGCGCACGATTTCGGCGCAGACCGCGGAGTACGTCCTGAGGTCAGATCCGCCGGGAGCCGATATCACCGTCGACGGAAGCTTCGTAGGGAACACTCCGTCCACGTTGCGCTTGACCCCTGGACAGCACACCATTGCGCTGGGCGAGTCCGGCTTCAAGTTCTGGCAGCGTGCGGTAGAAGCGATCGCGGGCAGCAGCATCACGCTCGACGCCAAGCTGGAGAAGGTTCAGTGATCGTCTGTCCGCAGAGTGGGGGGCACCGAGCTTCGCCCTTGAAACTCCTCGGTTTTCGTCGTACTAATGATGCCAAAGCACGCAACCACGACCCGAGCTGTTCCTGGCCGTGGGTTCCGTAAGATTTGGACTCGGTGCGCAACCTTGGGCCCATGTTTCGGGCTCACCGTCGCGACCCACGGCCACATGCAGGCCGGATTTCCCGCTGTCCCGTACGGTTTCGCACCGCGATCCTCGCTGCCCCCGCGCTGCCAGAAGCCATCGCCTTAAGATCGACCTCCCGAGACTTCAAACTCCGGTTATAATTCCACAGGCGCGAGAATGATTCGGCGCGGTGCTATTGAACATTGCAGAATACAGGGACACGACGTGATGTAGCGCCGCCGTCTCGGCGGCAATAGCCGGGCCGCCCCAGTCCGGTCGCGGATTGGATAGCTGCGTGACTGCCGGCAAGATGCCGGCGCTACCTGATGCGAGCGTCATTCAATCGCGGAATTCTCCATCGCTTGAGGCGGAGGAAAGATTGAACTTTCAAGGGGTGTTTTCCGTGCTGCCCACGCCGTTCCTCACGAACGGCGAAATCGATTTTGTCAGCCTGCGCAAGGTGGTGGATCTTTACATCAACGCGGGAGTGAACGGACTGACGGCGCTCGGCGTCACCAGCGAAGTCGCCCGCCTGACGGAGAGAGAACGTTTCGAAGTTCTTGATGCCGTCATGGACCGCGTGAAAGGACGGGTGCCGGTGGTGGTGGGTTCCACAGCGGATGGCTTGCGCACGTGCATCGAATATAGCCGCCACGCGCAGAAGGCAGGAGCGTCCGCCGTCATGGTCAGTCCGCCGCGTATGCCGAAGGTCAATCCCGCTGTCGTCCTGCGGCACTATGCGGAGCTGGCCGCCGCCATCGAGTTACCCATTGTCGTGCAGGATTACCCGCCGGTCTCGGGTTACGCCCTCGAACCTACCTTGCTCGCGCGCATCGCCCGTGACGTGCCCGCGGCGCGCACCATCAAATTGGAAGATCCTCCCACCCCGCTGAAGACAACCCGCATTCTGGATCAGACCCAGCAAATTGCCGTCCAGGTTCTGGGCGGGCTGGGTGGAGTTTTCCTCTTGGAAGAGCTGATGGCCGGAGCGGCAGGAGCGATGACGGGCTTTGCCTGCCCGGAAATTCTGGTGAAGGTGGTGAAGCTCTTCCGCGCCGGACAGGTTGACGAGGCCGCTGACGTGTTCTATCGCGCCGTGCCCCTGATGCGCTTCGAATTTCAGGAAGGGATCGGAATGGGCATCCGCAAGGAGATCCTTCGCCGGCGGGGTGCGCTGGCCGACGCTGCAGTTCGGTCGCCCGGCGCCCCACTGGATCTTACCACTTCCGCTCAGCTTGACCGCCAGTTGGAGTGGGTTTGGAAAACCGGAGGGATTGAGTGGACTTAGGCTTGAAGGGAAAAGTGGCGATGGTGAGTGGCGCAAGCCGCGGCTTGGGCTTTGCCATCGCTCAACAGTTGGCCGCAGAAGGCGCTTCAGTGTCCATTCTTTCGCGTCACGAGGACGCGGTGAGCGAGGCCGCCCGGCGCATCCATCAGGAGCACGGGGCGCAGGCGCTGGGGTTTGCGGGCGATGTCCGCTCGGCGGAAGCCATCGATCAATGGCACGAAACCACCATGCAGGTTTTCGGCCGGATCGACATGCTGGTGGCGAACGCGGGCGGCCCACCGGCCGGAAATATTGCGGCGTTCGATGATGCAGCCTGGCAAAACGCTTTCGACCTGTTGGTGCTGAGCGCGGTGCGGATGGCCCGGCGCTCCATCGAGAAAATGACGGCGGGCACGGGGGGCAGTGTCCTGCTGATGACCTCTTCTTCGGTCAAGGAGCCGATTCCGAACCTCGCCCTTTCCACCATCTTGCGCCCTTCGGTTTCCGCCCTGGCCAAGGCCCTGGCCAATGAATACGCCAGCCGCCGCATCCGCGTCAATCATCTGATCCCTGGACGGATCGCCACGGACCGCCTGCGCGAACTGGATGAAGCGGCCAGCAAGAAGCTCAGCATTGCAGTCGAAGAGCAGCAACGGCGCTCTGCCGCAACCATTCCCCTCGGCCGCTACGGTCTGCCGGAGGAATTGGCCCGGGCTGCGGTCTTTCTGCTTTCGGATGCTGCGTCTTACATTACCGGCGCAACACTCCAGGTGGATGGCGGCATGATTCGCAGCGTGCTGTAGCGCCGGCATCCCTTCGCTTCGCTCAGGGC